>NZ_CAXUBQ010000008.1:0-153996 GCF_964249465.1 Ruminococcus sp. Marseille-P328
ACGCCAGTTGCTGCGGAGCCGCTGTTGGGATACCACCCTTGCAGTACTGGGCTTCTAACCAGCCGCCGTGAACCGGCGGTGGGACAATGCCAGACGGGGAGTTTGACTGGGGCGGTCGCCTCCGAAAGGGTATCGGAGGCGCCCAAAGGTTCCCTCAGAATGGACGGAAACCATTCGAAGAGTGCAAAGGCAGAAGGGAGCTTGACTGCGACACCGACGGGTGGAGCAGGTACGAAAGTAGGGCTTAGTGATCCGGTGGTATTAAGTGGGAATGCCATCGCTCAACGGATAAAAGCTACCCTGGGGATAACAGGCTTATCACTCCCAAGAGTTCACATCGACGGAGTGGTTTGGCACCTCGATGTCGGCTCATCGCATCCTGGGGCTGTAGTAGGTCCCAAGGGTTGGGCTGTTCGCCCATTAAAGCGGTACGCGAGCTGGGTTCAGAACGTCGTGAGACAGTTCGGTCCCTATCCGGCGTGGGCGTAGGATATCTGAGAGGAGCTGTCCTTAGTACGAGAGGACCGGGATGGACGGACCGCTGGTGTACCGGTTAGACTGCCAAGTCTACGGCCGGGTAGCCAAGTCCGGAAGGGATAAACGCTGAAGGCATCTAAGCGTGAAGCCCCCCTCAAGATGAGATGTCCCATTCGAAAGAAGTAAACCCCCTTGAAGACGACGAGGTAGATAGGGCAGGGGTGGAAGTGCAGTAATGCACGGAGCTGACTGTTACTAATAGGGTGAGGGCTTGACCAAGAAATGGGAAAGGCGGTTATAAAGTAGCTGCCGGACTCACGCAGAGGTAAAATGATTCCATTAGGATGTAACATGTATGTAGTTTTGAAGGTACAGAACGGAAACGGTAGCCGGTTGGTTATCGTTTTTTTGTTATTAAATTCTGAAGAATATTAATTAAGGTTGCCTGCCCACTGGATTTGTAATATAATGGGAACGTTGAAAAATCGAAAAGAATAAGATCTGCTGTCATGTTTTAAACATAAATATACAAGGCTGTCAGCAGAGAAGAGGATGAAAAAATGAGCAGATTATCAGTGGTTTTGCCAGCTTATAACGAAGAACTGATGGTAGGAAAAACCTGTCGTGTTCTTCATGAAGTATTAGCAGAAGCCGGCATTTCCTACGAACTAGTTGTTGTTGACGATGGCTCAAAAGACAAAACCTGGGAAGAAATCACCAAAGCCGGAGAAAAAGATGGAAATGTTCTTGGCGTTCATTTTTCCAGAAATTTTGGAAAAGAAGCAGCAGTATATGCAGGAATGGCCCAGGCTACAGGAGATGTGGTGGCAGTTATGGATTGTGATCTGCAGCACCCGCCGGAAACTTTGATTTCCATGTACCATCTCTGGGAGCAGGGATGGGAAGTAATCGAAGGCGTAAAGAAATCAAGAGGAACGGAAAGTCTGCTTCACAAAGAGAGCGCTGGCTTTTTCTATGGAATCATGTCCAAGGCTACAGGTGTGAATATGCAGAATGCTTCGGATTTCAAAATGATGGACAGGAAAGCAGTGAATAGTATTCTTTCTATGCCAGAACGAAATATGTTTTTCCGTGCGACCTCATCCTGGGTGGGATTTAAGACCACTTATGTGGAATTTGAGGTGCGGGACAGAGAAGCTGGACAGTCTAAGTGGTCTACCTGGTCCTTGATAAAATACGCGTTTACCAATATTGTGGCTTTTACTACAGCACCGTTGCAATTTGTAACGGTCGTAGGAGGGGCATGCTTTGGATGCTCCCTGATTTTGATTATTTATTCGCTGGTACAATTTTTTGCCGGCAGAGCGGTAGAGGGATATACAACTACCCTTATCGTTCTTTTGCTTATTGGAAGCGCTATTATGCTCAGTCTTGGAATCATCGGCTATTATATTGCAAAAATATACGAAGAAGTAAAACGGCGTCCACGTTATATCATTTCCCAGATTCTTCGTGGAAAAGAGGATGTCTATCAGGAGGTAAACCATGACTGCTCTCATTAAGAAACTGTATGCCAGTGATGTGGTACGTTATGTGTTTTTTGGAGGATGTACTACACTGGTGAATTTGGTGAGCTTTTTTCTTCTGCGCCAGGCAGGAGTTCAAAGAGATCTTGCAAATGTGATCTCGATTATTCTGGCAATTCTTTTTGCTTATGTGGTAAACTCTAAATTTGTTTTTCAGGACAAATGCGAGACTTTGAAAGACCATATCCGTCCATTCTGCAAATTTGTCGGAGCGAGAGGTGTAACAATGGTGATCGAAGTAGCAGGCGTATGGTTCTTTGCAGAGATCATACACATGAATGATATGGCCGGCAAATTTATCACCCAGTTTGTAGTTCTGGCATTAAATTACATATTCAGTAAATTCCTGGTATTTACCAGCGGGAGGAAATCATGACATTAGAAGAAACACTTAAACAGATAAAGCCTCTGAATGAGGAAAAAATGAAAACAGCCAGAAGACGATGGGATAGCATCGCCAAGCCTCTCCATTCCCTTGGAAAAATGGAAGATCTGATTACGCAGATCGTTGGAATTACAGGGGAAGAGAAAGTGGATCTTGGAAAAAAGGCTCTTGTTGCCATGTGTGCAGACAATGGCGTGGTAGAAGAGGGGGTTACCCAGACAGGACAGGAAGTCACTGCAATTGTAGCAGATAATTTTGTAAAAGAAACCACTACCGCATGTGTAATGTGCCACCAGTGTGGAGTGGATGTAAAGCCAGTAGATGTGGGAATGGTAAGAGATACTACAGCACGTACAGATCTGAAAGTTATGTATGGAACCCACAATATGACGAAAGGTCCGGCTATGACAAGAGACGAAGCCATAAAGGGAATTGAAGCAGGAATTGCTATGGCAGAAGAACTGAAGGCTCAGGGGTATCGTCTTTTTGCAACTGGTGAGATGGGAATTGGAAATACCACAACCAGCAGTGCAGTTGCATCTGTGCTTCTGGGGCAACCTGTGGAAACCATGACTGGCCGTGGTGCAGGACTTTCTAGCGATGGGCTTACCCGCAAGATTCAGGCGATTAAGAAAGCCATTGATTTAAATAAGCCGGATGCAAAAGATTCCATAGACGTGCTTGCAAAAGTTGGAGGTCTTGATATCGCAGGAATGGCAGGTGTGTATCTTGGTGGAGCTGCATTACAGATTCCGGTTCTTATTGACGGTTTTATTTCCGGAGTTGCCGCACTTGTAGCAGCCAGAATTTGCCCGGAGACAGCGGATTATATGATCGCCAGTCATGTGTCAAAAGAACCGGCAGCACATCTTGTTCTGGATGAGCTTGGAAAAGAAGCTGTGCTTCATGCTGACATGTGTCTTGGGGAAGGCACTGGAGCCATTGCCCTTTGTCCGTTTCTTGATATGGGAGCTACTCTTTACAATACATTAAGTACATTTGATGATATTCACGTGGACCAGTACGAGGAGCTGAATTAATATGATGACAGTCGTGACCGGAGGAAGCGGAAGCGGAAAATCTGCTTTTGCAGAAGATAAAATAGTATCTTTTGGACCGGCAAAAAGAATCTATATTGCAACCATGCATCCATATGACGAGGAAAGTCATAAGCGTGTGGCACGTCATCGGAAAATGCGTGCAGGAAAAGGATTCGAGACAGTTGAATGCTATACCGGATTGAAGAATCTGGATTTCCCGGAAAATGCTGTGGTTCTTCTGGAATGTATGTCCAATCTTGCCGCTAATGAGATGTTTGAGGAAAAAGGGGCTGGTGAAAAAACTGTGGAAGCCGTTTTGGAAGGCATAAAAAAGTTGAGTAGCCAGGTACGTCATCTGGTGATTGTCACGAATGAGATTTTTTCCGAAGCAGCCAGTTATGAGGGCGATACCATCCGCTATCAGGAATATCTGGGGATAATCAATCAAAACATTGGAAAAATGGCTGATGAGGTGGTTGAAGTAGTATATGGGATTCCAATCTGGCATAAAGGAGGAAAAATCATTGAAAATGCTGTGGAATAATTTTAAAGTGGCATTTGCCATGTATTCAAAAATCCCTATGCCAATGGCAGACTGGAACAAGGAGAATATGAAATATACATTCTGTTTTTTTCCTTTTATCGGCCTGGTAATTGGAGCGCTTTCTTATCTGGTAGGATGGGCAGGCGGAAAATTTGGATTTAATCCGTCTTTTGTCTCAGCAGTTCTTGTACTGGTTCCGGTAATGGTGACAGGTGGAATCCATGTAGATGGTCTTCTGGATACTTCGGATGCATTAAGCTCCTGGCAGGAAAGGGAGAGACGTCTTGAAATTCTGAAAGATTCCCATGCCGGTGCATTTGCGGTTATTACAGCCTGTGCTTTTTTTCTGATATGGTATGGAGCTTACAGTCAGTTGTGGACGGACAGGCGGGCACTTTTGATTATGGCTCTCGGATTTATGGTTTCCAGATGTTTGTCCGGAATCAGTGTCATGATGTTTCCAAAGGCACGTAAAGATGGAACTGTAGCAGAATTTTCCAGAAAAGCAGAAGATATGATCGTGCGAAATGTGCTGATCGTCTATCTTGGAATTCTGCTGGCGGTGATGATATGGATCCAGCCTGTGATGGGCATTCTGGCATTTGGAACTGCAGTACTTGTTTTCCTTTATTATCATTATAAGGCAATGAAATATTTTGGCGGGATCACAGGTGACCTGGCAGGATATTTTCTGTGCCTTTGTGAGGTGGGAATGGCTGTTGTACTGGCTGTTGTTTCTGTATTTATTTAGACGTGTCTGAAAAATCATTCCCGCAATCTGCACGCCCCACTTTGCGGTATATTTTGCCCGAATTCGGTTGTCGTAGCCCGCTACGCGCCCTCATCCGGGCAAAATCTCCCACAAATTGTGACGTACATCTTGCAGAAAGTCTTTTACAGACACGCTCCGGGAACTGGGAAAAAAGGAGAAATTGTAACAATGGAAATGATCATTGGAGGTGCTTTTCAGGGAAAGAGCACATATGCAAAAGAACATCATCCTGATGTCTGCTGGAAAAAGGGAGCCGATCTGGAAAAAGAAGAGCTTATGAATGCAGAGGGCGTCCTTGATTTTCAGGAGTATATCAAAAAAGAATTAAAAGCAGACAAAGATGTGGCCAGACTGGCAGAAGAATTATGGGAGAAAAATCCGGATATCATTCTGGTAAGTCAGGAAGTAGGATACGGCGTTGTCCCCATGGATGTTTTTGACCGGAAATACCGGGAGGCAGTGGGAAGAGTCTGTACGGATCTCGCATCAAAAAGCAAAAAGGTAATACGTGTAGTATGTGGAATTGGGACGGTGATCAAAAATGCTTAAACTTATTCTGATTCGTCATGGGGAAACCCAGGGGAATAAGTTAAAAAGATATATAGGAAAAAGAACGGATGAACCTCTTTGTCCGGAGGCTGGGAATATGCTGGCGCAGCTTGCTTATCCGGAGGTACAGGCAGTTTATGCAAGTCCTATGATCCGCTGTACCCAGACAGCAGGAATCCTTTTTCCCGGAAAAAAGCTGAATATTATTGATGAGCTTGCAGAATGTGATTTTGGAGAATTTGAAAATAAAAATTATCAGGAACTGGACGGAAATGAACATTACCAGTCCTGGATCGATTCTGGTGGACTACTGCCATTTCCGGGAGGAGAGAGCAGAGAGGAATTTAAAAGACGCAATGTGACTGGCTTCCAGAAAGCTGTAAATGGTTGTCTCCGTAATGGGATTTCTTTGGCAGCACTTGTGGTGCATGGCGGTACGATCATGAATGTTATGGAAGAATATGCAGACGAAGACCGCTCTTTTTATGACTGGCATGTGCAGAATGGCAAAGGCTATGAGGTGGAAATTGATCCTGAATTATGGAAAAAGGGCCGGAAATTCTTGCATGTGATCCGGGAGTTATAAAGATACATATACGAATAATGCAGATGGAAAATCAGCTATGGATTAGAGCTTGTTTGAAAAATCCATTAATAGAGAGAACAAGGCAGTTTGTTTAATTGACAGACTGCCTTGTTTTCATGTTTATGCAGACTGCGGGCAAAATCTCCCTCGAATTGTGACGTACAGCTTGTAGAAAGCATTTTCAAACATGCCCTAGAGCGTGTTTTGGCTGTGATCAGTTAGTTTGTTTGAACAAAAATTTTGAGAAAGCCAAAAATATTTTTAGATTTCCTATTGAAATTTATATGGGAATGTGTTACATTATCTGTATAAAATATCCTAAAAAATGTTGAATTGTGCTATTTGATTCAACAATTTTAACAAGTAAAGGAGGATGCCATATGCTTATTATTGGTAATGGAAGAATGATCACACGGGACGCATCCAAGGCATTTATAGAGAACGGTGCAGTTGCAATGGATGGTAACACCATAGTTATGGTGGGGACTACAGATGAGGTGAAGAAGGCATATCCGGATGGAGAATTTGTAGATGCCAGAGGCGGAGTTATCATGCCTGCATTTATCAATACCCATGAGCATATCTACAGCTCTTTTGCCAGAGGTCTGAGTATTAAAGGATATAATCCCAAGGGCTTTCTGGATATTCTGGATGGACAGTGGTGGACTATTGACCGTCATCTTACCCTGGAGCAGACCAGACTTTCTGCGATGGCTACTTATATCGACAGTATCCGGAATGGTGTAACGACTGTATTTGATCATCACGCAAGCTTTGGACATATTACCGGTTCCCTCAGTGCTATTGAATCAGCAGCTAAGGATCTTGGTGTCCGTACCTGCCTTTGCTATGAAATTTCCGACCGTGACGGCATGGACAAGTCCAGAGAATCTGTAATGGAGAATGTGAACTTTATCAAACACGCACTTGCAGATGACAGCGACATGATCGCTGCTATGATGGGTATGCATGCATCTTTCACTATTTCCGATGAGACCATGGAATTGTGTAACGAACTGAAGCCAGATGGTGTTGGCTATCATATTCATGTTGCAGAGGGAATCTATGACCTTCATCAGTGCCTGAAGGAGCACAGCAAACGAATTGTAGACAGACTTTACGATTGGAATATTCTTGGGCCGAAGACGCTTCTGGGACATTGTATTTATATTAACGAGCATGAGATGGATTTAATTAAAGAGACTGACACCATGGTTGTCCACAATCCGGAATCCAATATGGGAAATGCCTGTGGATGTCCACCTACTATGGAATTGGTACATAAGGGAATCGTTACAGGACTTGGAACTGATGGATACACCCACGATATGCTGGAATCCTGGAAGGTTGCCAATATCCTTCACAAGCATCATCTCTGCGATCCAAATGCTGCATGGGGTGAGGTTCCCAAGATGCTCTTTGAGAACAATGCAGTTATTGCCAACCGTTACTTTAAGAAACCACTTGGTGTTCTGAAAGAGGGGGCAGCTGCAGATGTAATCGTAATGGATTACAACCCGCTTACACCTATGAGAGCAGACAATGTAAACGGACATCTTCTGTTTGGAACTACAGGACATGACGTTGTGACTACTGTATGTAACGGCAAGGTTCTTATGAAAGACAGGGAAGTGCTGGTTTGTGACGTAGATAAGGTTATGGCTGACTGCCGTCAGTCTGCACAGGAACTGGCTGACGATATTAACGGAGGAAAATAAATATGAGCGATATTATGACATGTATGCCTTTCGGGCAGCTGATGGACTGGGTCCTTCAGGAGAAAAAAGGGCAGGACACTGTATTTGGGGTACATCGCCCATACACAGCAGATCCGAAGAATGATATGACTATTTTTACCAGAAACCTGGAGACACCAGTGGGACCGGCAGCAGGTCCCCATACCCAGCTGGCACAGAATATCATCGCTTCTTATTATGCAGGAGCCCGTTTTTTTGAGCTGAAGACAGTTCAGAAGATGGATGGCGCAGAGCTTTCAGCATGTGTGAATAAACCGTGCATTCTTGCAGATGATGAGGGATATAACTGCGAATGGTCAACTGAGCTGACTGTTCCGGACGCGATGGGCGAGTACATCAAGGCATGGTTTATCCTTCATGTGATCGCAAAAGAATTCGGCCTGGGTGCACAGGATGGGTTCCAGTTTAATATTTCCGTAGGATATGATCTTGCAGGAATTAAGGGAGACAAGGTCAATACCTTTATTGACGGAATGATGGAAGCAAAGGACACTGTTATTTTCCAGGAATGCAGAAAATGGCTTTTGGACAATGCTGACAAGTTCCAGAACTTTACCAGAGAAGACATCGAAGCAATCCCATCCAATGTCTGTAATTCTGCTACGATCTCCACACTGCATGGATGTCCTCCACAGGAGATTGAGAGCATTGCAAATTATCTGCTTACAGAGAAACATCTGAATACCTTTGTAAAGTGCAACCCGACCCTTCTTGGCTATGATTTTGCAAGAAAGACCATGGATGAGATGGGATATGATTATATGGTATTCGGCGATTTCCATTTCAGAGACGATTTGCAGTATGAGGATGCAGTCCCCATGCTTACACGTCTGATGAAATTATCCGAAGAACTGGGTCTGGAATTTGGTGTAAAGATTACCAATACTTTCCCGGTTGATGTTACCCGAAATGAGCTTCCAAGTGAAGAAATGTACATGTCCGGCAAAGCTTTGTTCCCGCTGTCCATTTCCCTTGCAGCCAAACTTTCTGCTGAATTCGCAGGAAAACTTCGAATTTCCTATTCCGGAGGTGCAGATTATTACAATATTGACAAAATTGTAGGATGCGGTATCTGGCCTGTAACCATGGCTACCACCCTTTTGAAGACAGGCGGCTATCAAAGATTTACCCAGGTAGCGGATAAGGTGGAAGGAATCTGCCCGAAGAAATGGGAAGAAATCGATGTGGATGCACTGAAGAAGCTGGCAGCAGATGCTATTACTGATGGGCATCATGTGAAGAACATTAAGCCGGTTCCGAACAGAAAGAGCACAAAAGAAGTTCCTCTTCTGGACTGCTTCTATGCACCGTGTTCTGAAGGATGTCCAATCCATCAGGATATTCCACAGTATGTAGCACTGACTGGTGAGGGGAAATATAAAGAAGCACTTGAAGTGATCCTTGAGAAAAATGCCCTGCCATTTATTACAGGTACCTTATGTGCACACAACTGTATGACCAAATGTACCCGTAATTTCTACGAAGAATCCGTAAATATCCGTGGCACCAAGCTGACAGCAGCAGAGCATGGCTATGAGCAGCTGATCGGTGAGATCAAGGCTGGCGAGCCAAACGGTAAGAAGGTCGCCGTAGTTGGTGGCGGTCCTGCAGGTATTGCAGCTGCTTACTTCCTTGCAAGAGAGGGCGCAGCAGTTACCATTTTTGAAAAAGAAGAGAAAGCCGGCGGCGTGATCCGTTACGTGATACCTGGATTCCGTATTGGAGACGCTGCTATTGACAAAGATATTTCTTTCATCCAGAAGATGGGTGTAGAGATCCGCACAAATACAGAAATCACTTCTGTGGCAGATCTGAAAGCACAGGGCTATGATGCTGTGATCCTGGCAATTGGAGCTGGCAAGCCTGGCACTTTGAAACTGGAAAAAGGTGAGACCGTTAACGCTCTGAAGTTTCTTCGTGATTTCAAGGCAAATGATGGTAAGCTGAATATTGGCAAAAATGTAGTTGTAATCGGCGGCGGAAACACTGCTATGGACACTGCAAGAGCTGCGAAACGCACAGAAGGTGTAGAGCATGTTTATCTTGTATACAGAAGAACCAAGCGCTATATGCCAGCTGCAGAGGATGAGCTTCTGGAAGTTCTGGAGGAGGGCGTTGAGTTTAAGGAACTTCTTTCTCCGGTAAGTCTTGATGGCGGCAGACTGCTCTGCAAGAAGATGAAGCTCGGCCAGATGGATGCTTCCGGACGTGCAGGTGTAACCGAGACTGCAGATGTGGTAGAGGTTCCGGCTGACACCGTGATCGTAGCTGTTGGAGAAAAGATTGATACCGATTTCTACACTGCCAACCAGATCGTAGTAGATGAAAGAGGAAAAGCAAAGGTCAACGATAAAACTCTTGAAACCAGCGTGAGTGGTGTCTATGTTGCCGGAGACGGCGCCAGAGGCGCAGCAACCATCGTAGAGGGAATCCGGGATGCACAGCTGGCAGTGAAAGATATTCTTGGCAAAGAGATTACCAGAGATGCAGCTGTGACAGGTGATGTGAAAGACTGTTTCGAAAAGAAAGGTATCCTGAAGCACAGCAAAGAGGCGAAGACAGAGGAAGAGAGATGTCTTACCTGTAACAAAGTCTGTGAGAACTGTGTAGATGTGTGCCCGAACCGTGCCAATATTTCCATCAAGGTTCCTGGAATGGCTATGAATCAGGTGATTCACGTAGATTATATGTGTAATGAGTGCGGCAACTGTAAGAGCTTCTGCCCATACGCAAGTGCACCATACAAGGATAAATTTACTCTGTTTGCAAATGAGAAAGACATGGCAGACAGTAAGAACGATGGTTTTGTTGTTCTGGATAAAGAGAATAAGACCTGTAAGGTCAGATTTGTAGGCCAGATCACAGACTGCAAGGCAGACGATCCGGCAGATAAACTGTATGACGGTTTGAAGAAGCTGATCTGTGCAGTGATCGATGATTATGGATATCTGATAACTAAATAAAGTAATAGAAAATACTGTCCACAGCTTTTTAAGGGCTGTGGACAGTATCTATATTTTGACAGGCAGCGAGCCGAAGTATGTTCATGCATAAGATCTTGGTGACTGCTGCGATAATTTGGGAAACCTTCAGAATGTGTTTCTCATAGTTCACTGTGAAAGTTTAGGAGCGCAGTTAAAAGCATCTGACTTTCATGGGGGGAGTAGAAAGGAGAGTCCAACATGGCAGTATTTACAGTCAATGGCCAGAGGGTAGAGACGAAAAAAAATCAAAAGCTGCTCAGATTTCTCCGTGATGAGTTACATCTGACTTCTGTAAAAGATGGCTGTAGTGAGGGTGCCTGTGGAGCCTGTACAGTGATTATCGATGGCAGAACCTGTAAGGCCTGTGTGCCGGATACAGATCTGCTGGATGGCAGAAATATCATTACAGTAGAAGGTCTGACAGAGTGGGAAGAAAAGGTATATACGTATGCATACGGAAAGGCTGGTGCTGTACAGTGCGGCTTTTGCATTCCTGGCATGGTAATGTGCACGAAAGCTCTTCTGGATGTGAATAAAGAGCCCACTGATGAAGAAATCAAATATGCCTTACGTAACAATTATTGCCGTTGTACCGGATATGTAAAAATTATAGATGCAGTACGGATCGCGGCTAAAGTTATGCAGGAGGGGACACTTCCGGAAGAAATTAACAACGACTGGCATATTGGCTCTCGTGTAGCAAGAATCGATGTTGGGGAAAAGGTTCTTGGTACCGGAAAATATCCAGACGATTTTTACCTGGATGGTATGCTTTATGGATCAGCACTGAGAAGTAAATATCCGCGTGCAAGGGTGCTTTCCATTGATAAGACCAAGGCACTGGCACTTCCTGGGGTAGAGGCAGTTGTTACGGCGGAAGATATTCCAGGAGAGAATAAAATCGGACATTTGAAGCATGATCAGTATACCCTGATTCCGATAGGAGGGCTTACCCATTATCTGGGAGATGCCATTGCACTTGTAGCAGCCAGAGATAAAGAGACTGCGGATAAGGCAGCGAAGCTGATCCAGGTTGAGTATGAGGTGCTTCCTCACATTCATACGATTGAAGAGGCAGCGAAACCAGATGCACCAAAGGTATTTGATGAGGAAGAGAACAATATCTGTGCATATAAACATATCAGCCGGGGAAATGCAGCAGAGGCTATAAAAAATTCCAAATATGTGATTTCCCATCATTTTGAGACACCATGGACGGAACACGCATTTCTGGAACCGGAATGTGCCGTGTCTTTTTATGATGAAGACGGAGATGTTTTTGTATATTCCACAGACCAGTCAGCACACCAGACGCTGCACGAATGCAGCTTAGTTCTTGGTACAGACAAAGTAAAGGTACAGAATGCGCTGGTAGGCGGCGGATTTGGTGGTAAGGAAGACATGACCGTGCAGCATTTAAGTGCGCTTCTTACTTATGTGACGAAGAAACCGGTTAAGATGAAGCTTACAAGAGCAGAATCCCTGCTGGTTCATCCTAAGCGCCATCCTTTTTATATGGATATGACCATGGGCTGTGATGAAAATGGAAATATCATGGGAGTAAAGGCAAAGGTTGCCGCGGATACAGGTGCATTCGCATCTCTTGGCGGTCCGGTTCTGGAGCGCGCATGTACCCATGCAGCAGGTCCTTATCACTACGAAAACTTTGAAATTGAGGGAACGGCTTACTATACCAATAATCCGCCGGCAGGAGCATTTCGCGGATTCGGAGTTACCCAGACCTGTTTTGCTACAGAGACACTTCTGAATATGATGGCAGATAAGGTGGGAATCACTCCCTGGGAAATTCGTTACCGCAATGCGATCCGGCCCTGGGAGACGCTTCCAAATGGTCAGATTGTTGACGCTTCCACAGGTCTTGTGGAGACCTTAGAAGCAGTACAGCCGAAATATGAAGCTGCGTTGGCAGCAGGAAAAGCGGTTGGCATTGGCTGCGCCATGAAGAATGCAGGTGTTGGTGTTGGAATTCCGGACACTGGCCGCGTGAAACTGATTTATGAAGAGGATAAGAAGCTTCACATCTACTCAGGAGCTTCCTGCATTGGACAGGGGCTTGGCACAGTACTGACCCAGATGATCGTGAGTAATACAGATATAAAAAGAGAGGATATCATTTACGAGCGCAGCAATACCTGGATTTCACCAGATTCCGGAACTACATCCGGTTCCAGACAGACATTGATCACCGGTGAGGCCTGCAGAAGAGCCTGTGAGAAATTGATGGAGGATAAAAAAGCAGGATTAAGCGTAGAAGATATGATCGGTAAGGTTTATTATGCAGAATATCTTGCGAAGACCGATCCTCTTGGTGCAAATGTGCCCAATCCGGTATCCCATGTTGCTTATGGATATGCTACCCAGGTTTGTATTTTGGATTCCAAGACAGGTAAGATTGAAGAGATAGTTGCTGCTCATGATGTGGGAAAAGCGGTAAATCCTTTGTCCTGTGAGGGGCAGATCGAGGGTGGTGTGGTAATGTCCATAGGATTTGCCCTGCGGGAAAAATATCCCATTGATGAGAACTGTAAACCTATTTCCAAGTATGGTTCTTTAGGTCTTTTCCGTGCACATGAAATTCCGAAGATCGATGCCATTGTTATCGACAAGCCAGGCCTTAAGGTTGCTTGCGGTGCTATTGGTATTGGAGAAATTACATCCATTCCCACCGCACCCGCAATAGCAGATGCCTATTTCCGAAGAGATGGTGTAAGGCGTTACAGCCTTCCTCTTAGCGAAACACCATATGAAAGGAAGGGATGAGAGATGGCAGTAAAGAAGAAATTTCCGTATCGGTCAGCTGTTGTGGCATGTAACGGGGGATGCAGGGCTACAGCAGGGGACAATGGATGCAAAGATGGATGTATTGGCTGTGGTGCCTGTGTGGAGAAATGTAAATTTGGCGCCGTTTCCCTGAATGAGTATGGCGTGGCGGAAATAGATGAAGAAAAATGCATCGGCTGCGGGGCATGTGGGAAGGTATGTCCACAGAAGATCATTCATGTCCATGAATGTGCCAATTGGATCGTAGTAAAATGCTCAAATAAGAGTAAAGGGGCAGAGGCAAAAAAACAGTGTGAAGTCAGCTGTATCGGCTGTGGAATCTGCGAGAAGACCTGTACGGCCGGGGCAATCCAGGTTACAGATAACTGTGCAGTGATAGAAGAGTCTGTCTGCCTGAGCTGTGGAATGTGCGCAGTGAAGTGTCCAAGACATGCGATTTACGATCTGCGGGGGATTTATACGGCGAAAAATTAGAGAAGCGATTATGACAGTTACGCAATATTCCATGGCGAAATATACCGCAAAGCAGGGAATGAAGATTGCGGGAATGATTTTCCAGACATGCTCCAGGCTGATAGAGCTTCGAATTTGCAGAAATTTCAAAATTATACAGATAAAACAACTAAATTATTTATAAAATTATTGCAAAACATCGGTGAAATATGATACAATAATTTTGCATTGAAAGAATATTTTGTACAATATTTTTTAGGTTGAGACGGAAAGAGAAGAAGCATAAGGGGCCGACGATCAGTTCAAAGAAGAACCGTAAACTTGTTTTTTGAACGGCGTCGGCCATTCCTTTATGAGGGGGTAAAGGGCGGATTGGAGGCATCCGCTGCAAAAAATATAAAGAAGGTGAAGCATATGATTGGAAAGAGTGTTCCAAGAGTAGACGCTTATGAGAAAGTGACAGGACGTGCGAAATTTACAGATGACCTGATTCTGAATAAGTGTCTGGTAGCCAGGGTTTATCATGCAAAGATCGGAAATGGCGTGGTAAAATCCATTGATACCAGCGAAGCAGAGGCTCTGGACGGCGTAGTAAAGGTAGTTACCTTTAAGGACGTACCGAATCATTGTTATCCCACCCCAGGACATCCCTGGTCCGTGGAGCTTGCTCATCAGGATGTGGCAGACCGTAATCTGCTCACCGGACGAGTACGGTATTATGGCGATGATATTGCAGCTGTAGTAGCTGAGGACGAAGTGACAGCTTCCAGGGCATTGAAGCTGATCAAAGTAGAATATGAGGAATATCCGGTGGTCGTGAGCCCGAAGATTTCCATGCGTGGAACGGAGCATCCCATTCATCTTGACAAGAAGGATAACATTCTGGCAAGATCCAGCTTTGCGATCGGAGATGTGGACAGCGCAATGGAGAAGGTTGCGGTGAAGCTGAAAAGAAGCTATAAGACACCTATTGTCCAGCACTGCCATATTGAGAATAATATTTCTTACGCCTATATGGAAAAGGGAAGGGTCGTGGTGGTTTCTTCCACACAGATTCCACATATTGTACGCCGTATTGTTGGCCAGGCACTTGGAATCCCCTGGGGGCAGGTACGTGTGATCAAGCCTTATGTAGGCGGTGGTTTTGGCAACAAGCAGGAGGTGCTTTATGAACCTCTGAATGCATTTCTCACCATGCAGGTGGGCGGTCGTCCCGTGAAGATCGAGCTTACACGTGAGGAGACCTTTACCAATACCAGAACCCGTCACTCCATTGAATATGACATGGAAGCAGGCGTAGATGCAGAAGGACATCTTCTTGCAAAAGAGATGACTACCTATTCCAATCAGGGAGCTTATGCATCCCACGGACATGCCATAGCAGCCAATGGTCTGACAGCCAGCAGACTTCAGTATGCATGTCCAAATATCCGAGGAGAAGCATATACCGTCTATACCAACTGTCCTACAGCAGGGGCGATGAGAGGATATGGTATTCCTCAGGTTTGCTTTGCCACAGAGAGCTTTATGGATGATATTGCTTATGAAATCGGTATGGATCCGCTGGAATTCCGCAGAAAAAATCTGATCCATGGCTATTATGAAGATGCCTATCTGAAGCCAATCGCAGCGAATACCAACGGTATTTTTGAGTGCCTGGAAAAAGGAGCAGAGTATATTCACTGGGATGAGAAACGGAAAGCATATCAGAACCAGACTGGCGATATCCGGCGTGGAGTTGGTATGGCACTGTTTTCCTATAAGACTGGTGTATGGCCAATTTCTCTGGAGATTGCAGGTGCAAGGCTGTCTCTGAATCAGGATGGAAGTGTACAGCTGCAGGTTGGTGCTACAGAGATTGGACAGGGCGCGGATACTGTATTTTCCCAGATGGCAGCAGAGACCTTACATATGGATATTTCCAGGGTACATATTGTAACCCAGCAGGATACAGATGTGACGCCTTTTGATACAGGTGCGTATGCTTCCAGACAGTCCTTTGTCACAGGTACAGCTGTGAAGGAATGTGCGCAGCAGCTGAAGCAGAAGATCTTAGAATATGCCAGAACACTGGTTCCAGGTAATGTGGACCGGCTGGAACTGGAGGATGGTTATATTCTGGCAGATGGCAAGCCTGCGATTTCCCTTGAGGATCTGGCCATGGAGAGCTATTACAGTCTGAGTAATTCTTCTGTCCTTACAGCAGAGGTTTCCAGACAGGTGAAGAAGAATACAGTTGCCAGCGGCTGTTGTTTTGCGGAAGTAGAAGTAGATATGAAACTTGGTAAGATCAAGGTTCTGGATATTGTGAATGTTCATGACAGTGGAACCCTTTTGAATCCGCAGCTTGCAGCAATGCAGGTTCATGGCGGTATGTTCATGGGAATCGGTTATGGAGTTTCTGAGCAGCTTCTTATTGATGAGAAAACAGGAAGACCATTAAATGGGACTTTACTGGATTATAAAATGATGACAATGATGGATACTCCGGATCTGACTGCTGAGTTTGTAGAACTGAACGATCCAATGGGACCATATGGAAATAAAGCCCTTGGCGAGCCTCCTGCAATTCCAAGTGCACCGGCCATCCGGAATGCTGTGCTTCATGCAACTGGCATCGGCTTTTCCGAGATTCCTCTGACACCGCAAAGACTGATAGACGGTTTTACAAAGGCCGGACTGATCTGAGAAAGGGGGCATGAGGAATGTATGATATTGAAAATTATTATAATGCAGAGACCATTAAGGAAGCGGTAACTCTTCTGAAGGAGCATCCGGATGCAAGGGTGATTTCCGGGGGAAGTGATGTGCTGATCAAGATCCGTGAGGGCAAAATGGCCGGTACATCTTTAGTGAGCATTCGTGATATTAAGGAAATCAAGGGAGTCCGGCTGATGGAGTCTGGTGATATTTATATTGGTGCAGGAACTACTTTTTCCCATGTGACGAATGATCCAGTCATTCAGAAGCTGATTCCGGTTCTGGGGGAAGCAGTAGATCAGGTTGGCGGACCCCAAGTCCGTAATATTGGGACTATTGGCGGAAATGTCTGCAATGGTGCGGTCAGTGCGGACAGTGCACCTACACTTTTTTCGCTGAATGCCATGCTGCGGATCGCAGATGGAACTGGTGGACGGATGGTTCCCATCAGGGATTTTTATCTGGGACCTGGTAAGGTGGATCTGCATCAGGGAGATGTGCTCACCCACATTGTGATCCCTGGGAAGGATTATCAGGGATATCATGGATTTTATATTAAGTATTCCATGCGAAATGCAATGGATATTGCGACCCTGAGCTGTAGTGTAGTTAGCAGAATCAATCCTCTGAAAAAGGTTCTGGAGGATGTAAGAATCACCTTTGGTGTAGCTGCACCCGTGCCGTATCGGTGTGCGAAGACGGAAGAGGCGCTGAGGGGTATGGAAATTGGCGAAGAGCTGTATCAGAAGGTGGAAGAGCTGGTAAGGGAAGAAATCAATCCCAGAGATTCCTGGCGAGCTTCTAAGGCGTTCCGACTGCAGATTGGCGGAGAAATCGCGAAACGCGCGCTGAAGGAGAGTGTTCGCAGGGGAATGGTGACGGGAGTTGTAGTGCCGGATGTCCGGACAACTTCAGGCGAAAATATGAGTTCAAATGGAAAAATTTATCCTTCATCTGATGCGGAGAATGTAACAGGAGGTGAGCAGTCATGAAAAAGGATATGCGGCTGGTACAGTGTATCGTAAACGGAAAAGAGGTAGCTGAGTATGTGGACGTGAGAGAATCCCTTCTTGACATGCTGCGAAACCGCCTTGGGCTTACCTCTGTGAAGAAAGGCTGTGAAGTAGGTGAATGCGGTGCCTGTACTGTGATCATTGACGGTGAGACCATTGACTCCTGTATTTATCTGGCAGTCTGGGCTGAGGGAAAGAATATCCGCACCCTGGAAGGTCTTGAGAAAAACGGCGAACTTACCAGGATTCAGGAAGCTTTTATTGAGGAAGGCGCTATCCAGTGCGGATTCTGCACACCAGGCTTTGTTATGTCTGCCACAGTGCTTCTTGAGCGGGGCGAGAAGCTTACGAGAGATGCCATCCGCAAGCATATGGCAGGAAATCTTTGCCGCTGTACAGGGTATGAGAATATTGTGAATGCAGTGGAGAAGGTGAATAAGGAGAATATGACAGCTGAGGGTAAATAATTTAAGTGCTACTGTTGTTACTGTTTACTGGTGACATTCCGCGAGGTGTTTTTTGTGAACATAGTTCACAGAAAACCCGAGAAGTGCGGCGCGAAGCATGTTGCTGTGAACGGAGTGAACAGTAATCTACTGTTTGTGGGTTCAATATTAAAAATGTATTTTATACTATACTGTAAATGGGAAAAGTGTTATAATATTAATTGCAACACAATATTGTTATGAAATTGATTGAATCAAATGAAAAAACGATTAGCATGTAGCAATATTGTTATAATACAAAAATATCAGAGGGCGGGGACTTCCCCGCCTTTTCTAAAATATTAAAAATGGGCAGGAAAAAAGTATGAGTGACAAGTGTATAATAGTCCGCGGCGGCGGAGACCTGGCAAGCGGCGTGATCCACAGACTGCATCGCTGTAGCTATCGTGTACTGATCTTAGAATGTGAAAAACCAAGTGCGATCCGCAGAAAGGTAGCGTTTTGCGAAGCTGTGTATGATGGGACAGCAGCAGTAGAAGGGATTCTTTGCAGAAGAATAGATTCTCTGGAAGAATGCGAGCAAGTCTGGCAAGCAGGGGAAATTCCACTTATGGTCGATCCGGCAGGCGATTGTATGATTGAACTTTCTGCGCAAGGCAAGGTAGCTGCTCTGGTAGATGCAATTCTTGCAAAGAGAAATCTTGGAACTTCAAGAAATATGGCACCTCTTACCATTGGTCTGGGACCAGGCTTTTTTGCCGGGGAAGACGTGGATTACGTTGTGGAAACCATGCGAGGTCACGATCTTGCCAGAATCATTACTGAGGGTCCGGCAATTCCAAATACGGGTGTCCCCGGAATGGTAGGCGGTGTCAGCAAAGAACGTGTGATCCACTCCCCGGGGACCGGCAGAATCCATAATATGGCCCATATTGCCGATATTGTAGAGAAAGGACAGATTCTCGCCTACGTGGGAGAAACCCCTGTAGAAGCCTCTATAACAGGCGTATTAAGGGGAATTATAAAGGAAGGCTACAATGTTCCTGTTGGAATGAAAATCGCCGATATCGACCCCAGAAAAGAAGAGAAGAAGAACTGCTTTACCATTTCGGATAAGGCCAGATGTATTGCTGGAAGTGTGGTGGAGATTTTGCTCAGTGAGGGTGTATTGCCAAACACGCTCTAGATCCTGTTTGGTCACATTGCATTTATTAACATGTTTTCGCTTGGGGAATGTTATGAAGCCTATGTACTTTTTATAGAATTGTTTTTTATGGTTACGAAGTCAGGCAATGAATCATTGCATGAAAATAATTGGCGTGAAGGAGGTCAGGATGAAAAGATACGGTTATTTTCTGGACTTATTAAAACTTGATATAGAGAAATACCCAGTGATCGCTGTAGTCGGTGGTGGTGGAAAGACAAGTCTGATTTACCGCCTGAATGAAGAATTACAGGCTTTGGGTAAAAAAGTGATTATTTCCACAACCACCCATATGGCATATGATCCCATGCTGCCTCTGGTAAAGAGCACTTGCATTGAGCGCGTCCCGGAAATATTAAAGGAACACGGCTTTGCAGCAGTTGCCGATATTGAAGAAACCTCTGGAAAAATGTGTGCCATAGAGGAAGCCGCATTGAAGAAACTGGTTCCATTTTGTGATGTTATGCTGATCGAAGCAGATGGAGCGAAACGAAAACCCTTGAAGGTTCCAGCCGACTGGGAACCGGCAATTCCTGATTTTGCAGACGTAGTAGTAAGTGTGATCGGTCTGGACTGTCTTGGCAAACCCATCTGCGAGACCGCCCACCGTGCCGAATACACCAGCTCTTTTCTTGAAAAAAATCTGGAAGCACCTGTTACCGCAGAAGACATAGAAAAAATAGCAACCTCTGTTCACGGTTTGTATAAAAATGTAGACCATAAAGTTTACCGTGTATATTTAAATAAAGCAGACATATTGCCCGATTCTTCTCCGGCAGAGCATATAGTAGAAGACCTGGCAAAGCAAGGCACAATAGCTGCATATGGCAGTTTAAGAGAGGCAGAAAAATTATGAAGATTGCATTGATCATGCTGGCAGCTGGAAACAGTCGGCGGTTTGGAAGCAATAAGCTTTTATATGAGATCGAAGGGAAGCCCATGTACCGGCATATTCTGGAGAAGCTGATGATCGTGGCAGAATGGCTTGAAGAAACAGAGTGTATTGAAAAAGTGGAAAGCGGTGAACATTTGGAAAAGCAGAATGAGGAAGGCTATAAAGAAGAACATATAGAATGTAATAAAGTAATTGCACCTCTTGGTGAAATAAAGGGGAAATTATTTAAACAGAGAGAGTGCTATAAAAGAATAACAGTAGTCACTCAGTATGAAGAAATAGAGCAGGCCGCAAGATCCATGGGTGTAAACGTATACATCAACCCTCATCCGGACGAGGGAATCTCCTCCTCCCTGAAAATCGGCTTAAAAGCCAACTTAGACGTTGATGCCTGCCTTTTCACCGTTTCCGACCAGCCCTGGCTCACCATCGCCACAATTCGCCAGCTCATCACCCTCCTAAAAACATCAGGCAAAGGAATCGCCTGTGTCTCCTGCGAAGGAAAACTTGGAAACCCCTGCATTTTTACAAAAAAATATTACGACTCCCTGCTCTCCATTAACGGAGATAAAGGTGGTAAAGCTGTGATAACTGCACATAGAGATGATACGGTTGTTTTGAAGGTGAATGATGTGAAGGAACTTACTGATATGGATGTTAAATTGTAAAGAACGCTCTCTTTAAAAGCTATTGTCTAATATATGACATTTCAGAAAAAATGAGCAAAAGTATGGAATCTTTTATACACGGAAGCAGTTGAAAACGATATTTGAATATAAAATGTGGGATTTTGTTGTATTTTGTGAATTTGTGTGAGATTCCAGCCAGAAATTACTTGTAATTATGATAAAAACAAGGTATACTAATGGAAAAGAAAGCAGTCGGGAGAAGTGTTTTTATTTCTGCTTGCAAGAAGAGTTCCGTGGGTGTTTTACGTGAACAGAGTGAGCAGTACCCCATTTTCCCGTCTTACAAGGAGGATAAAATGGCAGATAACTATGATGGCATGGCAGTTGGGGTGTTTGAACTGGATAACCTGGTAGCCTGCTTTGTGGCTCTTGATGCAGCATCCAAGGCTGCAAATGTAAAGATCCAGAGCGTAGAGAGAAACCGACTGAAAAGTGGAGCCTGTGTAAAAATGCGCGGCAGTGTTTCCGATGTAAATGCAGCTATGGAAGTGGCATTGGAGACTGCGAAGCCCCTTGGTAAAATCGTTTCCCATACGGTAATTGCATCCCCCACAGCAGACACGGAAACAGCACTTAAGATGACCATTAACAAATAGAACATGTCAGGAGGAAATAGAAGATGTCTTATGGAGCATTAGGATTGGTAGAGGTTCTGGGAAGCTGCAATGCGGTAGTTGTCCTTGACCAGATGCTGAAAACATCAGATGTAGAATTCCGTACCTGGCATACCAAGTGCGGAGGTCATGCAACTGTATTTTTAAGCGGTGATGTAGCTGCAGTGAAGGCTGCGGTAGATGCGGTGAAAGAGAATCCGCCTTGTGAAATCGTGGCAGCAGCCGTGATTTCAGCACCATCAGAAGAAACATCGCGACTGGTGGAAGAAGAGGAAGAGAAACATCATAAATGATTTTTCAAACACGCTCTGGCGTATAAAAAGGGTATGGTGTAAACCATACCCTGCTAAAAAATCTAAGTGAGCTTTTAGGTCAAATTTCTATTATTGGTGACTCTATCAGTCCCAAACACTTCTTACAAATGAATCTGTGTCCCTGTCTTTCCCATAATACCATCTTTTGCCTTTTCCAACAGCGTGATCATAGCTGTGCGGCCGGTGCCGGAGCTTGCAAAGTCTACGCAGGCCTGAACCTTCGGCAGCATAGATCCAGCGGCAAACTGGCCTTCTTCAATGTATTTTCTGGCCTGGGAAACGGTAAGATCGTCCAGCCACTTCTCATTTTCTTTGCCGAAATTAACGGCAACTTTTTCCACAGCCGTCAGAATGATCAGCATATCTGCATCCAGCTGCTTTGCAAGCAGACAGCTTGCGAAATCTTTGTCAATGACAGCAGAAGCGCCTTTTAGATGGTGACCTTCTAAGGTGACCGGGATTCCGCCCCCGCCACAGCAGATGACGATCTTGTTGGCATCTACAAGGCTGTTGATGGCATCCTGCTCTACGATTTCCACTGGCTTGGGAGAAGCAACCACACGGCGGTAGCCGCGGCCTGCGTCTTCTTTCATAACATGCCCGTAGGCTTTTGCCTGGAAATCAGCTTCTTCCTTGGTAAGGAATTTACCAATTGGTTTGCTTGGATTTTCAAATGCAGGATCCTCAGGATCTACACGAACCTGTGTGACAACGGTGACAACCGGTGTACGCATGAAGCCACGTTTGCGAAGCTCTTCACGGAGCGCGTTCTGAAGGTCATAGCCAATGTAAGCCTGGCTCATAGCTACACAGACAGAGAGCGGAGTGTTTGGCTGTGCCTGATCTTCGTGGGTAAGAGCAGTCATAGCGTTGTTGATCATACCTACCTGTGGTCCGTTTCCGTGAACCACAACTACCTGGTGACCTTCCTCAATAAGGTCGCAGAGCGCCTTTGCAGTAGATTTTACTGCTATCATCTGTTCTGGAAGTGTATTTCCAAGTGCGTTGCCGCCAAGGGCAACCACGATACGTTTTCTTTTATATATCATAAAAACCTCCTCTGATAAATATTTAGGAAGGAGTAAACCAGAGTTTGTTAAAAAAATCATTCCTGCGAAGTGCGATAAATATTCCGCAGAAAGCCTGTGTGGGCGATACTCTAATATAACCACTTCTATAAATATTATCGTAAACAATCTATAAAATAGCAATTTGATAGTTACTGGTCGCGGAGTGAACAGTAACATTTGATATACTAAAAATATATCAAGTATAAGAAATACCATCAAAAATGAGAACAAAAAAGGGCTGTATTCCTACAGCCCCCTGAAAAGCATTATTCCATAATTCTCGGAGCAGCCTTTACTTCCAGTTTTTTCAGGATATCCTGTGGGTTTTCAAATTTGGAGAGCATGATCATTGCTGCAATTACATATGGTTTGAAGCTTGCTTCTTTATAAAGCGGGATACGGTAACGGTCAAATACGCTTGCATCAACCTCACCGGTCTCACAGCTTACGCCTGTAATATCAGCTGGCAGACAGTGCAGGTAAAGCGCTTTGCCGTCCTTGGTAGTCTTCATAAGTTCTTCTGTGCAAGCCCAGTCTTTGTGCTCTGCATTCTGAGCAAGAAGCTCTTTTTCCAGTTTATCGATTCCATCGAAGTCGCCTTCACCATAGAGGTTGGTACGTTTTTCCATTGCTGCAAATGGAGCCCAGCTCTTTGGATAAACGATATCGGCATCTTTGAATGCTTCTTCCATGCTGTTTGTCTTTGTGAAAGAACCGCCGGACTTCTCAGCATTTTTCTTGGCAATTTCCTCAACCTCTGGCATTACATCGTATCCTTCCGGATGCGCCAGAACAACGTCCATACCGAAACGTGTCATAAGTCCGATGACACCCTGTGGAACGGAGAGTGGTTTACCATAGGAAGGAGAGTAAGCCCATGTCATAGCAAGCTTTTTGCCTTTCAGATTCTCGACACCGCCGAATTCGTGGATGATGTGAAGCATATCTGCCATACACTGGGTTGGATGGTCAACGTCACACTGAAGGTTTACAAGAGTAGGTCTCTGCTCAAGAATACCATCTTTATTTCCTTCTGTTACAGCATCCATAAAATCTTTCTGATAAGTATGTCCCTTACCGATATACATATCATCACGGATACCGATTACATCAGCCATGAAGGATACCATGTTGG
Source organism: Ruminococcus sp. Marseille-P328 (assembly GCF_964249465.1). Classification (NCBI taxonomy): domain Bacteria; kingdom Bacillati; phylum Bacillota; class Clostridia; order Eubacteriales; family Oscillospiraceae; genus Ruminococcus; species Ruminococcus sp. Marseille-P328. The sequence continues at coordinate 23,977 of NZ_CAXUBQ010000008.1, forward strand.
CTGTCTCACGAACGGTTTCACCGTGTGCAATCTGGGATTTCTTCTCGTCCAGATCCTGTACCTCAAGTCCAAGAAGGTTGCAGGCAGAAGCGAAGGAGAAACGGGTACGTGTGGAGTTGTCACGGAAAATGGAGATTCCCAGACCACTCTCGAATACCTTCGTGGAAATATTGTGCTCTCTCATGAAGCGGAGGGCGTCAGCAACTGTGAAAACAGCCTCCAGCTCCTCGTCTGTTTTATCCCATGTCCAGAAGAAGTCGTTGTTGTACATTTCTTTGAAGTTAAGGCTGTTAAGCTTGTCGATATAATCCTGTAATGTTTTCATGAATTTTCTCCTTATATAAATAAAATTTATCTGGTACAGAGAATATTAAGAAACCGTCATATTGATTTATATGATTTTTCAATATTGCGTCAATATCGCAGATACTTAATTTTCGCTGTGCTGGTTATTTGTTAAAAGTACTATGTGTAAAGTGGCAGTATGGAGCAGACACATTGTAACAGCTGTCTGATCCAAGGGTGTGCAGCTTGCGGAACGTTTACAGTTTCTGTAGTTCTGATAAACAGATATTTCCGGATTATTTACAGTAAGCAGTAGGAAGTGCTGCGTAAACAGCTGCACATCTTACCAGATCATCTTTCCATGTTTTCTCGTTTGGAGCGTGAGCCTGTGCCTCTGCGCCAGGTCCAAATCCGATGCATGGGATTCCGTTACGTCCCATAATGGAAACACCGTTGGTAGAGAATGTCCACTTGTCGGTAAGAGGACGGGCTTTTCTCATAGCTTCTGTCTCAGCATTGCCCATACGCTCTGTGCCATACAGATTGTGGTAAGCTTCCTCAAGAGCAGAAGTAACCTTGTGATCCTTCGGGATTACCCATGTTGGGAAATAGCACTCGATTGGATATACCAGCTCTGTCCAGGATGGACGGGAGTACTCATACATGGAAACCTTAACATCGTCACCATACTTTTTGACAGATGGAAGTGCGCGGATCTCATCCAGGCAGCTCTCCCAGGTCTCACCTGCTGTCATACGACGGTCAAGGGAAACGGCACAGGAGTCGGCAACTGCACAACGGCTTGGGGATGTGAAGAAAATCTCAGAAGTAGTAACCGTACCTCTTCCAAGGAAGTTTGCTTCTTCCCATTCCGGGTTATATTTCTTATCCAGCATTTTTACAAGACCTTTGATCTCGGTCTCATCTGCAGCATCATTTTCATTTAATGCACGAACATCCTGAAGGATGTCAGCCATCTTATAGATTGCGTTGTCGCCACGCTCAGGAGCAGAACCATGGCAGGAAACACCTTTTACATCAATACGGATCTCCATACGTCCGCGCTGTCCACGGTAGATACCGCCGTCTGTAGGCTCTGTGGAAACAACAAATTCCGGACGAACCTTGTCTTCGTTGATGATGTACTGCCAGCAAAGACCATCGCAGTCCTCTTCCTGAACAGTTCCTGTAACAACAACCTGATATTTGTCATTAAGAAGACCAAGATCTTTCATGATCTTAGCACCGTAAACAGCAGATACGATACCACCCATCTGATCAGAAGTTCCACGTCCGCCGATCTCAGTCTCAGTCTCAAATCCTTCATAGGGATCGAATTCCCAGTTGTTTCTGTTTCCGATACCTACAGTATCAATATGTCCGTCGAAACCGATGAGAGTGCTTCCAGTTCCCATATAGCCAAGGATATTTCCCATTGGGTCAATCTCAACTTTATCAAAGCCAAGCTTCTCCATCTCTTCTTTAATACGCATTACATGATCCTTCTCACCGCAGCTCTCGCCTGGAAAGTGAACCAGATCACGAAGAAATTTGGTCATATCTGCTTCATAATTCTGTGCAGCTTCTTTGATTTTGTTATAATCCATAACTTTTTACCTCCGTTTTTTGTAAAAAAGTATCATATTGTTATAAAAAATTATTTGCTTAATGATTCGGTTGTTCCGTATAAGCCATCCCATACGATCTCACGGTAACGAACTGGATCTGTATCACCTTCTGTGGAGATTACCAGAATGTTGGAATTCTCATCCAGCTTCAGGGCCTCTTTCAGATCTTTGGCATCTTCGTCATGAAGCGCTATATATGCAAGCCCCAGCGGAACAGAACCAGATTCACCAGATATGATGTGTGGATCGTTTTCAAGAGGATTGGCATAAATACGTGTTGCCTTGGCACTCATCCAGTCTGGGCAGGACGCAAAGACGGTTACATGATTCTTCAGGATGTCCCATCCGATGGTATTTCCCTCGCCGCATGCAAGACCTGCCATAATGGTCTGAAGATCACCGGTTACATTTACCAGATTGCCGTCGGCCTGAACAGCAGAGCGATAGAGGCAGTCGGCAGCACTTGCTTCGCAGACAACCATTACCGGAGGATTTTCTTTATATTTGTGGGCAAAATATCCTACAACTGCACCTGCCAGAGAACCAACACCTGCCTGTACAAATACGTGTGTCGGGCGGTCAACGCCGTTCTCCTTCAGCTGTTTATCTGCTTCCAGTACCAGAGTGCCGTATCCCTGCATGATCCAGGATGGAATCTCCTCATAGCCGGCCCATGCAGTATCCTGAACGATGATGCCATGTTCTGTCTTAGCTGCTTCTGCGGCAGCCATTCTTACGCAGTCATCATAATTTACTTCTTCGATGGTTACTTCGGCGCCTTCCTTGGCGATGTTGTCAAAACGTGTCTTAGTGGTTCCTTTAGGCATTCTGACTACGGCTTTTTGTCCAAGGCGTTTAGCAGCCCATGCAACGCCGCGGCCGTGGTTTCCATCTGTAGCAGTGAAGAAAGTAGCCTGTCCGAATTCTTCTCTTAATTTATCAGAAGAGAGAACATTGTAAGGAAGCTGGCTGATATCGCGGCCGAGTTCCTTCGCTATGTAACGTCCCATTGCATAAGAGCCTCCAAGAACCTTAAAGGCGTTTAATCCGAAACGATAGGATTCATCTTTGCAGTAGATGCCCTTTACTCCAAGATAGGAAGCAAGAGCGGAAAGCTTCTGCAGTGGTGTTACGGAGTACTGGGGGAAACTTTTGTGGAATTCATTTGCTTTGGTTACGTTCTCTTCGGACATCAGGTCCAGGAATTTATCATCAGATCCCGGAACATGATTGACCGTCCATTTCAGTCCGTCTGTCATGGTGAAAACCTCCTTCGTGGTTTTAGTTATTAGAGTACATCTTAACTACATTTTTGTTTTCCTTATAAGTATAATAACATAAATAAATCAATTTGCAATAGAAAATACAAAAAAATTTAGCTTTCTCAAAAAATATTTAGTCTGATTGCAAGAGCCTTCTGATTGTGGTAAAATATAGGGTATGGCATTTGAAAAAAGCCGAAGAAAAATAATGAAAATACTTTTGAACCGGATGTATGGAGCGTACAGATTGCTGGAATGATTTTTCAAACACGCTACGGGAAAGGAGCAAGATTTTATGGCAGTATTTCGTGCATTTAAAGCACTTAGACCTACAGAGGGAAAGGCAGCAGCAGTAGCTGCCCTTCCATATGATGTAGTGAATAGAGAAGAGGCAGCAGCCATTGGGAAAGAGAATCCGGATTCTTTTCTCCATGTAGACAGAGCAGAGATGGATCTGCCGGCAGAGACGGACCTCTATGATGCGAAGGTTTATCAGAAAGCGAAAGAGAACCTGCATAAGATGGAGGAGACTGGCGTTCTGGTTCAGGACCATAAGCCATGCTACTACATATATGAACTGGTACGCAAGGGGAAGGTTCAGACTGGAATTGCAGGCTGCGCTTCTATTGATGATTATCTGAATAATGTGGTGAAAAAGCATGAACTTACCCGATCAGATAAAGAGCTGGACCGAATCAATCATGTGGATGTATGTGATGCTAACACAGGCCCCATTTATCTTGCCTGCCGTTATACAGATGCGTTGAGTGCTCTTCTTGAGCAGTGGAAAAAAGAGCACAAAGCAGCCTATGATTTTACAGAAGAGGACGAGATCACACACCGTGTGTGGGTGATCGATGGGGACGAGGCGATTAGCCAGATCCAGGATGAGATGGAGAAGATCCCTGCACTTTATATTGCAGATGGACATCACAGAGCTGTCTCTGCAGTGAAAGTGGGGCTGAAGCGACGTCAGGAGAATCCGGATTATACAGGGGAAGAAGCGTTTAACTATTTTCTTTCCGTTGTTTTTCCATATGACCAGCTTACCATTCTGGCATATAACCGTGTGGTGAGGGACTTGAATGGGCAGAGCGTGGAAGATGTCCTTGAGAAAATTAAAGAGAACTTCGACATGACGATTGTTCCAGGTTTTCCTGCAAAGCCAGTGGAGAAGCATTGCTTTGGTATGTATCTGGATGGTTTCTGGTATCTTCTGAAAGCGAAATCGGAGCTTTATGAGGGAAAAGATGTGGTTGGTCAGCTGGATTCCCAGATTCTTCAGGACGTGGTTTTAGGTCCAGTTCTTGGCATTGGTGATCCAAGGACTGACAAGCGTATTAAGTTTGTAGGCGGAAGTCATAAGTTAAGAGAACTTCAGACTCTGGCAGATGAGACCAGAGGCGTTGCGTTTGCGCTTTATCCTACTTCTATGGAAGATCTGATGCAGATTGCAGATGAGAGTAAGCTGATGCCGCCGAAATCCACCTGGTTTGAGCCGAAGCTGCGAAGCGGGATCTTTGTGCATAAGCTGAGAGGATGATAAAATGGAAACAGAAGAATTTATCTCAGGTTTTTGCAGAACCTGTAACGGCAGTCAGACAGTGTGCTGTGAATATGAAGAAAAAGATGGGAAAAGGATACTTACCTTTATGGACTGTGCCTATAAAAGATGTGTAAATCAGGGCGCCTGTGAAATTTATAAAGAAGCGCACCAGTTGGGAAGCGAGGAAGAGTAGCCGCAACCTGCAGGCAGCAGACTGCAGAAAGCCTTTTTAAACACGCTCTAACGAACAGCAGGTAAAACTGGCAGAGGGTGTTCTGACTGGTTTTATAAAATAAGCCATATAATAACCAAATCCTGTAATGAGGAGACGGTATTATATGGCTTTTTTATAACATGTTTCCAATATGTTATTTTTGTTATAAAATATAAAGAAATAACTATAATATTACTTGTTTACATCAATATAACTATAAAGCGTATATTTAGAGATTCCAAAATAATTCGCTACTTTATCTCCGGACTTTGTAATAAGGAAAGCTCCGGAATCATTAAGAAACTGGATCGCAGTTACCTTATCCTCTTTATTCATGAGAGCTACCGGCTTGCCTACAAGCTTCACGGATTCTTCGATGAGACGATCCAGAAGATCGTTGACACTGTGAGTGATCTGCTTCGGCTTCTCTTCTTTGTTCTTCGGGGTGATCAGATCATCAAGGGCACTGTTGATCAGGGTCAGCTTGGTGATGTCGTAGTTGATGCCGAATACATAGTGAAGGCTGCCGTCATCGTCCTTTATATATGAAGTACTGCACTTCAAAATCTTGCCGTCTGCTGTTTTCATCAGGTAACCATTGTGGTCGGCTGGAGCACAGTCACTTCCCCGTCCTTTCTGGCGGATGCCGTCGAAAACTGCGTCCGATGGACCGTCACCTACATTTCGTCCGGTTACGTGTCCGTTTACAATATAGATAATGGAATGCTCCGGTTCTTTTGTCTTCAGATCATGGATGACGACCTCGCAGTCGTTCCCGAATTCTGCTGCGATATCCTGCGCAATCTGCTCTAAGACAGTTAATCTTCCCATATTTGTTCCCTCCTGTTTTGGATTTGATTTTTTTATTAAGAGCAGGAAAATCCTGCCATGGGTCGATGCCTGGAATCTCCGCATAGAATCCGGGCATCCTGTCTGTATTTATTACTGTTCACTGGGAGCGTTCCGCGAGGTGTTTTTTGTGAACAGAGTTCACAGAAAACCCGAGAATGTCGGCGCGAAATCATGCAAGGCATGATTTCTGTGCATCGCGAAGCGGGTTGCTGTGAACGTAGTGAACAGTAACCTGTATTCGTATGTTGCAGATAGTAACGAATGACTTACTATATTTATAATAGCATGTCAGAAAAAAAATAAAAAGACAATTTTACAAAAAAATTATTGAAGGCTTAAAAAATTTCGTATTTATTTTGTTGAAGATGGAAAATACATGTGGTATATTTACATTAAAATAAGATATGAGGTAAATAAAATTGGTTATTTTGTATAAATGCAAGTCAATGTGGAAGAAAAATAAATACAGGACTGGCTTGGGAATGGCAGATAACTACAGAAATGTGAAGGGAGGATCTGTTGTATGAAATATCTTTTGAAAAACGGAACCGTAATATCAGGTGCAGGCACAAGGAAACAGGATGTGTTGGTGGAAGGCGAAAAAATCATAAAAGTAGGAGAGGAGCTTTCACAGCCAGATGCCAAGGTGGTGGATGTATCTGGTAAGCTCCTTTTCCCGGGATTTATTGACGGACATACCCATTTTGACCTGGAGGTCGCAGGTACTGTAACAGCAGATGATTTCGAGACAGGAACAAGAGCGGCAATCCTTGGCGGAACCACTCTGGTTATTGATTTTGCTTCACAGGATAAAGGTGGACATACCCTGAAAGAGGGCCTTGAGAAGTGGCACAAAAAGGCTGACGGCAAATGCTCCTGTGACTATTCTTTTCACATGTCCATTGTGGAATGGAATGAGGAGACAAAGAAAGAAATTCAGGATATGATTAATGAGGGCATTACCAGCTTCAAGCTATATATGACTTACCCGGCAATGATCGTAGACGACGAGGATCTTTATAAGATCATAAAGGCCTTAAATGAAAAAGGCTGTTTCGCAGGCGTACATTGTGAAAATGCAGGCGTGATCGACGCATTGACCCAGGAAGCGAAAGCACAGGGAAAACTGGGTCCGGAGAATCATCCTCTTGTACGTCCGGATACCATGGAAGCCGAGGCAGTACACCGTCTTCTTGTAATTGCGAAGGAAGCAGGAGCTCCGGTCATGGTGGTGCATTTGACCAACCGCAAGGCATACGAAGAAATCATCCGTGCCCGGGAAAATGGTCAGACCGTATTTGCAGAGACCTGTCCTCAGTATCTTCTTCTGGACGACAGCGTTTATTCCAAACCTGATTTCGAAGGTGCCAAATATGTGTGCGCTCCGCCAATCCGCAAGAAAGCGGATCAGGATTGCCTGTGGAAAGCCCTGGCAGATGGAGATATCCAGACAGTAGCTACAGACCAGTGCAGCTTTACCCTTGCCCAGAAAGCAATGGGAAAAGCGGATTTTACCAAGATTCCAGGTGGCCTGCCGGGAGTTCAGACAAGGGGAACTCTTCTTTATACTTACGGCGTGCGCACCGGCAAAATTACAGTCGAGAAAATGTGCCAGCTTCTGTGTGAAAATCCAGCTAAGTTGTACGGTGTATATCCAAACAAAGGAGTTATCGCCGAAGGCAGCGACGCAGACATTGTAGTATTTGATCCGGAAAAAGAGAATGTAATTTCTGCGGAAACACATGCTTATAATACAGACAATAACCCCTATGAAGGCTTTGAAATACATGGAGATATTGACAAGGTATTCCTCCGGGGAAAACTTGCTGTGGATGATGGAAAACTGGTGCAGGAGAAACTTGGAACTTATATTAAGAGAGGATTGAGACAGCCACTGGCCTAGAACGTGTCTGAAAAAGGCTTTTTGCAAGATGTGCGCCACAATTTGTGGGAGATTTTACCCGAACTCGGTTGCCGTAGCCCGCGTTTTTTGAAAGTGAATATTGTCTGAAAAGTGAGCAGATCATGAAGGAAAGTATTGGGCAGCAGCGAAAGAAATAATGAAAGCGAAGAAAAAAGGAACAGCCATAATTGCAGCTATTTCTGTAACTGTTAAAAGATAATGTAAGGTAGCCGTAAAATAATGAATGACCAGAAACTCTTACAGTAAAGGAAATAAGAGTTTCTGGTCATTTAAGTTTTGTGAGATGTGAATGAACTGCTATTGTGCAACTAAAGATATGAGAGCAAATAATACTTTTTAGCTTTTAAAGCTTACTTTCTGCGCTAAATCATAAATCATGTCTTTTCACATACCCTGTCAGAAACAGTGCAGCGGCTCCGTCACATGTGGCATTACATGCTGCTGCAAAAGCATCATTCAGTGCAAAAACAGCGAACATCAGCGCCAAACCGGAATCTCCGAATTTCAGGATTCCTGTCAGGGTTCCCAGGGATACCATTACGGTTCCCCATGGAAGTCCGGGTGTGCCAATGGAACAGGTGGCAAGCAAAATACTGAAGATCACCATAGTTCCCGGTGCAGGAACAGAGCCGTACAGAATACGGGAGATCATCATAGCGAAGAATACCTCTGCAAGCACAGAACCACAGTGATGAATCTGGGTAAAAAGAGGAATTGCCTCTTTGATAAGCTCGGAATCAAGCGGCACACATTTGTCAGCTGCTTCCTGTGAATATTTTTCCACAGCTGTGGAAGAATGGGTTCTTAAAGCCATTTTACAGATCGGTATATAATTTTTCAAAATTCCCCATGCCTTTTCTCCGGCATAAGATCCTGCAATATGATACAGAACCAACACCCAGACCATATAAGCCGGAATTATAATAATAAGTGCCAGAAGCAACAGTGGCAGATACTTGATGAAATATCCCTGATAAGCCAGTGTACATAGAGAAAGCCCGATATAAGCAGGCAGCAGTGGAAGAAGAATCCTGGACATCAGGGAAAGGGTGATTCCCCGAAACTCCTGCAAAAGCTCTTTGGTTCGCACTGCATTGGTCCAGCAGGCACCAAGGGCAAGCAAAATAGCAAGTACTAACGCGCTCAGTGCAGAAACCGGTGCTGGAATGGGAAGCTCAAACAAGGTATCCGGCAGGAAGCGGAAAGATAAACTGTCTGTGGATACCGGAAGTTTTGGAATGATCAGATATCCAAGAACGGATGCGAAAGCTGCGGCTCCAAGCATGGAAAAATAAGTGATCCGGACAATTGGCGCGGTGACTGGTGTGGGAGCTTTTTTTACGGAAATAATGGAAGATGCCACAAGACCGATAATGATCAGCGGTGCCAGAAAGGTGATTATCTGACTTAGCACATAACGGGCTGTAACCACCAGATTCAAAGCCCCGGAGGTCAGTCCCATAGTTCTTGTGGCATTTAAAAACAGGCCTGCAAGGAGGCCGGGTATACTGACTGCCAGAATCCGAATGGGAAAACTGGCCATAATTCTTTTTTTCTTCATTGTGAAAATTCCTCCGGATGTATTATAATATATAGGAATGAAAGGTGCAATGAAATTTTAACCGCTGCATCATCCTCTTGCCAATAAAAGGTTACTGTTCACTCCGTGACCAGTAACGCGCTTCGCGATGCACAGAAATCATGCATTCGCATGATTTCGCGCCGCAATTCTCGGGTTTTCCGTGAACTTTGTTCACAAAAAACACCTCGCGGAACGTTACCGGTGAACAGTAACAATAAAAGGGATTGATTAAAGAATGCCTGGTAATGATGGCAGGAAGGGATGGGTAGTTGATATGACAGGATGGAGTGAAAAATCATGTATAATAAAATTTATCAGATTCTTGATGAAAAAGGCAGGGCAAAAACTGGAATTTTTCTGGATGGACCATATATGGGAAAGAAGTGCATTTTGAAACCAGAAACGGTTATTAGAGAAGAAAACTGTGGTGAAGCTGCTGAAAAAAAATCAGGTGTACAGCTGATCCCCGAGAAAACGGAAGATGCTTCCATATGGGATAATTATCTGAATATTCTGAGTGAGACGAAAGAGACAAAAGTGACAGAAGCAGACGGTCACCGGCTTTTCGTAGAAGATTACCGCAAGAATCCAAGGCTTGTGATCTTTGGCGGCGGTCACGTATCCCAGCCTACTGCTCATCTGGGAAAAATGCTTGGTTTCCATGTAACGATCATGGATGACAGAGAATATTTCGTGACAAAGGAGCGTTTTCCAGAAGCAGACCAGCTGGTCTACGGTGATTTTAAAGAACTGGATAAGTACATTACGCCTTACGATAACACTTATTATGTAATCCTTACCAGAGGCCACATTGGTGATGCAGACTGCCTTCGCAGGCTTCTCCATCGTCCCTACGAATATCTTGGCATGATCGGCAGCAAAAACAAAGTGCGGATCACCAGGGAAAATCTTCTAAAAGAAGGTTACACTCTGGAGCAATTGGACGAAGTCCATGCACCAATCGGAATTCCTCTTGGCGGGCAGCTTCCGGAGGAAATTGCAGTGAGCATTATGGCAGAGATCATTAAGGTAAAAAATCAGCATTATTCCGCATACTGTGATGAAAAAGTAGAGACAGCAGTTCTGGAAGGTCGTCATGGTGTCATGGTCACTATCGCAGAGAAATCCGGCTCTTCTCCAAGAGGAGTAGGAAGCAAAATGTTCGTAGAACCATCCGGACACATTACAGGCAGCATTGGCGGCGGCAAAGTAGAGTACGAAGCCATCAATCATTGTAAAGAAGTAAAAGAAAAAGAAGTAAAACACTATGCCTTAACAGCAGACGGCCAGGACAGTCTTGGAATGATCTGCGGCGGACAGGTGACGGTGGTATTTGAGCGGGTATAAGTTATGGAATGGGAAAATGTTCCTATAACACGTACAAGATCACATTGTAAACCAATAAGAATTCAGGCTGGCTTCTACAGAAGATATGTGGACCAGGCTGTTTTCTTTGTGTATATAAAACATAGATGTGATGGCACTTCTAAAAAAGAAATCAATCCCTGTCCGCTCTGACAGACAATTCCCCAAACTTAAAATTATCTAAATATCATAGATTTACAATTCGTGTCATTTTCTGGCGTTTCGTGACAGAATTATTGAAATAATTTCCGACTTTTTTATAATGAGAATAACAAATGGGAGACATCAGATGGAAAAGGAGGGATGTCGTGTATTGTATTGCTATATTGACTGATCAGAAACAGGAAGGACAGAACTGTGCGGAATATATCAGAAATTACTGTACAGAAAAGAAAGTTTTTCCATTGATTGAAATCTATCAGGACCAGGAACAATTTTTTGAGTGGACACGAAAAACAGTACCGGCAGTGGTGTTTCTTGCATTACCTGGTGTGTCCGGTTTGAATGCGGCAGAACATCTTCGTTCCCTGTATCCCAAATGTGGGATCATCTGGTGCAGTGATCTTGATTTTTCGCTTCATGCGTTCAGGATGCGGATAGAATATTTTTTTATGAAACCTATGGAAGAGCAAAAAATAAAAGAAGGACTTTCCATTTGGTTTGAACGCAGCAAGGTAATATGATAAAAACACTCAGGAGGAAAACAATATGAAGAAAAGAGCTTTAATTCTTGCAATGATCACTTTTATAGCTGCTGCAACATCTGAATCATCAATAAATATGGTACGTGCAGAAGAAACACAGACGGAGGAAAATACAGCTCAGACATCAGAACTGCCCATAAAGACACTTACACAGAAGGTTATTGACGAGAATCCTTATATGGCAGCAAGTGATTCCAATATTCATCATGACTGCTACAATACAGATTCCACAGACGAAGTATTACCGGTAGGCATTTATTCAGAAATCAATGTTTCTTATGAAAAAACCAATGCAAATGCGTCTCCTGCTATCTTTTTCGATTCCTATGGACATGCAGTGGTTCCGTTGCTTGGTGGACTGGCAATTCGTGATATCAATGCAGAGGAAACACAGACACTGGGATATTTTTCTCCAAAACAGCATGACAATGGAGAATATCTGATCCAGAGCTCCTATTCCTTTGTAGATGAGAGTAACCGTCTGGTGTGTCCGACCAATAATAACCATGTGCTGATGCTGAAAGCAACAGATGAAGACGGAAACGTACTTCCGGAATTTGAGAAAGTGCTGGATATTGATATTAAAGCAGCGGCAGAGGCAGCACTTGGAAAAACACTGGATCAGAATCTTCTTGCTGTAGTGTTTGACTATGAAGGAAATCTCTGGTTTGCAACCGGAGGATTCCGTATTTACCCTGACAGGAAACAGCAGGGTGCTATGGGCTATATTTCCCGTACAGCTATTGATGCCATTTTAAATGGAGAGGAAACGGATCTGTCAGAGGCAGTCTTCGTATATGAGCTGGCTCCGGGAGAGGGTGCAGAGAATGGAATTGCAGCATCCAAGGATGGAGCAGTGATCCTGACGAATCAGAACTGTTATCTGCTGCAGGCGGACAATGGGGTGAAGAAAATCTGGGAAACTCCTTACGAGAGTGCTGGTGCGAAAGAAAGCAAAGAAGGGGATGAAACAACTGGCGGAGGTCTTGCCTGGGGCAGCGGATGCTCTCCATCCCTTACAAAAGATCTGGTGATGTTTACCGATAATCAGGAGACCGTAAATCTCCTTGCTCTGGATATGAAAACAGGAGAAGTTGTTGCAAGTCTTCCTGTGATCGATGAACTTCCGGAGGGCAGCCAGGTATCTGTTGAAAATTCTGCGATCGTATATGATAACGGTGCAGGAACCGTAAGTACCATCGTATGTAACTGGTTTGGTGCAGGAAGTGCCAACCTGGGAAAAGAGGACAGTGATTCCTCCATTCAGAGTTATACCAATATTTATGATGAAAATTGGTTGAAACAGGGAAATAAAATGATCACGCCGGGTGTGGAACGTGTAGATACGATTAAGACTGAGGATAGATATGAAATGAAGAGTATCTGGTGCAGAAGTGATCTGTCAGATACTTCCATGATGAAATTATCTACGGCAACCGGATATATCTACGGATATGTACAGAATCTGGAAACCGGTATGTGGCAGTATATTATACTTGATTTTGAGACCGGTGAAACTGTTTTTTCCATGGATGTTGCCAGCAAGCCTATGTACAACAACATGGCTATCGGAATGTATGCCGGAAACAGCGGAAATTCACTTTACTGTCCTACCGGTTATCTGGAACTTCTGAGACTTCAGGACAGATTCGTTTATCTGCCGGAAATGCCTTATCGTAGGGTTGATCTGGATCAGGCGATGCGCAATGTGTTAAGCCAGGAGAAATTTGCGGCAGATGGTGGTCTGGGAGATGTGGAAGGATGGCTGAATACGATCACAATTGAGAACGTACATCCGAATACAACCGTTGCAATACGTATGAAAGGAATCTCTGGGGAAACAGGTTCTCTGAAGCTGTATGCATACGGCACAGATGGTACCTTGAAAGAAGTTCCGGCAGAGAAATGGCATATCCAGACAGAAGATGGTGAAACACCGGATACATTATCCGAAGATGTACTGTATGAGGTACACATGACTGTGGAAGATGGCGGTGACTTTGATCTCAGTGAAACAGAAAAGGAGATTAAGATATCTGCTGTTCTGGGAATCTGAAGGAGATCTGATAAACAACCACCAGTTGAGCCGGTGGTTGTTAACTAAGAACGCTTTATTTCAAATTACTGTTCACTCCGTGACCAGTAACTATTTCAAATATGCTTTATTGCAAAGATACACTTAGGGGTTGCATAATTTGTAATAATACTGTATATTAATTGTAACGATTCGCGAAATGAGTCTGTTTTTGTAATATTATATGAAAAGAAGATGAATCAATTCAAAGCACCATTGCTTTGTAAAGGAGGAACTATATTATGAAAAAAGCAGCATTAGCCGTTTTGCTTCTGGGCGCAGCACTTTGCATCCCTGGATGTGGATTTGAGGAAGGTGCAGGAGCAAGCGTTACAGTTATACAGGCAACCCCGACCCCTATTCCAACACCAACCCCTGAGGTGACTCCTACACCAGAAGTTACTCCTACTCCAGAACCAGTTGTAGAGCAGACTGCAAGCGGTGTGAATGTAACCAAGCAGGATGGTACATATGTTGCGAATGCAGATATTAACCTTCGTGCAGATGCAAGTGCAGATGCTACCTGGATTGCAGGTGTAACAAGCGGTACACAGCTTACAAGTACAGGTGTATGCGACAATGGCTGGATTGAGGTTTCCTATGAGGGACAGACTGCTTATGTGTCCGGTGATTATGTAAGTGCAGTGGCAGCTGACGGTGCAGCCGCAGATGGAACTGCTGATCAGGCAGCTACAGAAGGAAGTGCAGATGCTGCAGCTGATGAGGCTGTCGCAGGCTGACAGGCTGGAAATTTAAGCGATGAAATGATGAGATGAAAGACGCTATGTAAATGGATGATATTATCGTTTGCATAGCGTTTTTTGAGTACTAAAGAAATTCCCTCCTGCCATGAAATGGTAAGAGGGAGATTTCTGAATATATCAAATCAAATTATTCCGGATAAACCAGTCTGTCTGGCTTGATGTCATACAGCACTTCATCCAGGAACTTCTTAGCCAGATATTTCGCCATTCCAAGGTTCATATCCAGATAATTTCCACAGTCTTTCGGGGAAGCACCAGGAACCTCGCCCTGGAAATCACGGATAAACTCAAAGGTTTCAACCATAAGCGGAACAATATCCTTAGATTCATAATCTCCGTTCAGCAGCAGATAATTGCCGGTACGGCAGCCCATTGGTCCCCAGTAGATCATCTTCGGTCCGAATTCCTTGTGGTTGCGAAGAAAAGTAGCAGCAAGATGCTCAATGGTGTGAAGCTCTGCTGTGTTCATAACAGGCTCCTCATTTGGGGAAGTCATACGAATGTCAAAAGTGGTGATCACACTATTTCCAACCGGATCCTTGCGGGAAACGTAAACGCCTGGCTGAAGTTTGATGTGATCTATTGTGAAACTGGTAATCTTTTCCATAAAAAAGACCTCGCTTTCTGATAAATTCTTTCTTGATTTTAGCAGACAATACAAGCTGTGGCAAGACAAAGAAAAAGAAATTGAACAATCTGTGAAAACAATTGTTTTTTACGTGATTTTCGTTATAATAGAAAAAGATGGCATCAAGAATTGGAGGCATAAAATCATGAAAAAAAGAAAAATTCTGGCAATGCTGATGGTGGCAGCTCTTTCCGCAGGAATGCTGGCAGGCTGTGGTTCAGATGATACGAAAGAGGAAAGCAAGAGCACAGAAGCAGATACTAAGGAGAATACAGAAGAAAATAAAGACACTGAAGAAACAAAAGAGGAAAGTACAGAGGAAAGTGCTGACCAGCCAGAAGGAACGGAGGAAGAAGTTTCCGGCTTTACAGACGGTTCCGGGGATGGAGAAGGTACAGATGAGACAGCAGACGATACCAGCACTGTTCTGGATACTTCAGAGCCTCTTACCGGTCTTCATCATGCAGAGATTGAGGTGAAGGACTACGGTACCATTAAGGTGGAACTGGATGCGGACACAGCACCTATCAGTGTAACCAACTTTGTGAAACTGGCACAGGAGCATTTCTATGACGGACTTACTTTCCACCGTATTATTGATGGATTTATGATCCAGGGCGGAGATCCGGAAGGAACCGGAAGAGGAGGCTCTGATGAGACTATTAAGGGCGAGTTTTCTGAGAATGGTGTAAAGAACGATATTTCCCATGAGAGAGGTGTGATCTCCATGGCAAGATCCTCAGACCCGGACAGTGCAAGCTCCCAGTTCTTTATCGTGCAGTCTGACAGTACCTATCTGGATGGACAGTATGCCGCTTTCGGACATGTGACAGAAGGCATGGACATTGTTGACCAGATCTGCAAGGATGCAAAGCCTACAGATAACAATGGAACTATTTCAGCAGATGAGCAGCCGGTGATGACAAGCGTTACCGTTATTGACTGACAAAGTACAGTTTAAGAATACCGAAGATAAAATACCCCTTTGGCAGACACAAATAATTACAGTCTGTCTAAGGGGTGTTTTTGAGTAAATATATGGAAAAAAGTTGTTGCTTTTTGTATACAAGTTACAGTTTGACTACAAGTACGGGCATAGGCGGATGATTAGGACGGTTGTAATATTCTGTTTTGATAACCAGAAATTTCCTGGAATCCAGTACCTTCAGCCATTCCAGCAGTGCATCCCGTTCCTCAAACCCGGAATCTCCGCCGCTGTAGATACACAGCATCAGGATCCCGCCCTTTTTCAAAAGGGACAGGGATACGGTAAGTGCCTGAATACTGGATTCTGCCCTTGTGGCAAGAGTATGATCGCCCTTCGGCAGATAGCCGAAATTGAATACAATGCAGCTTACACTCACAGGCTCTGCGTATTTTCCCATATTTACGTGGGAATCCAGAAATAGTTCATAATTGTGGGGGGCATTTTCTTTTTCGAGCCGCTCTCTGGTATTGGCAAGTGCTATTTCCTGAATATCGAAAGCGAGTACATGCCCTTTTTCCCCACAAAGACGGGAAAGAAGCAGAGTGTCATTTCCGTTTCCCATGGTGGCATCAATGCAAAGGTCTCCTTCTTTTACATGCTCTGAGATAAAGTGGGCGCACCACTGTGTGATCTGGTAGTTCATAATGGTTCCTTTCTTTTGTAGTATCCTTATAATGAAAGTCGAAAACAGATGGCAAAATTTCCCGCAAAGTGGGGCATGCAGGTTGCGGGAAGGATTTTCAAACATGCTCTGGAATAGCTGTTAAAAGTCTAAGGTTATTATAACAGATAAAAAAACAAAGAAAAGATGCATATAAAGGTAAATTATGTATGAAAAGCCGAACATATAAAAAATACATTGCATTCATACGTCTCTTTGCATTATAATAAGCGGTACGGACAAAAGGTATAAAATAACAGATGAATTTTGTCCAAAAGATTTCAAAGAGAGATGAGGGAAGATAATGTTAGAGGGAAAGACAGTTCTTCTGGGAGTTACTGGAAGTATTGCAGCATATAAGATTGCATATCTTGCAAGTACGCTGAAGAAGCAGCAGGCAGACGTTCATGTGCTAATGACCAGAAATGCCACTAATTTTATTAATCCCATTACTTTTGAGACACTTACCGGGAATAAATGCCTTGTGGATACCTTTGACCGGAATTTTCAGTTCCAGGTAGAGCATGTGTCCATTGCGAAAAAGGCTGACGTTGTGATGATCGCACCGGCAAGTGCTAATGTGATAGGCAAGCTGGCTCATGGAATTGCAGACGATATGCTTACAACCACCATTATGGCATGCAGATGCAAGAAATTTATTTCTCCGGCGATGAACACCAATATGTTCGAGAACCCCATTGTCCAGGATAATCTAAAAACCTTGGAGCATTATGGATACGAAGTAATCGATCCTGCTGTAGGCTATCTTGCATGCGGCGATACTGGAGCTGGCAAAATGCCGGAGCCTGAGACTCTTTTAAACTATATTTTGAGAGAGTGTGCCTGTGAGAAGGATATGAAAGGGCTGAAGGTGCTGGTTACCGCCGGTCCTACCCAGGAGGCAATTGATCCTGTCCGTTATATTACCAACCATTCTTCCGGCAAGATGGGCTATGCCATTGCAAAAATGGCTATGCTGCGCGGAGCAGATGTCACACTGGTAAGTGGACGTACTGCACTTGCACCGCCACCATTTGTGAGAGTGGTTCCAGTGGTAACAGCCAGAGATATGTATGAGGCTGTAACCTCTGTCAGTCAGGAACAGGATATTATCATTAAAGCAGCAGCAGTGGCAGACTATCGTCCGGCCAGTGTGAGCGATGAAAAAATTAAAAAGAAAGACGATGACATGTCCATTGCCCTTGAGAGAACAGATGATATTCTGAAATATCTTGGAGAGCACAAACCGGATGGACAGTTTCTCTGTGGATTTTCCATGGAAACAGAGAATATGATCGGTAATTCCAGAGTCAAACTTACCAGGAAAAATCTGGATATGGTAGCTGCCAACAATGTAAAAATGGCAGGCGCCGGATTCCAGGGGGACACCAATGTTCTGACTCTGATTACACAGGATGAGGAAGTATCACTCCCGCTAATGAGCAAGGAGGATGCAGCCGGTAAGATCCTGGATAAAATACTGCTTGAGAGAGTTCGCAGATAGTTATTTACAGGCTGTCATTCTGGCAGCATTTATAAATCTTTTGCGAAGCCGCAGGCAGTGGCACTGGTGTTATATTCGCAGATTGTATTTTGTAAATCTGGACAGAGGATAACACATTTTTCAGAGTGGCGGGTAAATACAAAAAAAGCATGCCCGCTGTTCCATACCGTATTGTATCCCTGAGTCTGAACAGGCTCTAATATAGGGAACGATAACAAGGAGGACAACATGAACAAAAAATTTACAACATCTCAAATCACCTTACTGGGCCTTATGATCGCAATTCTGCTTCTTATGGCTTACACACCTCTTGGCTACCTGAATATCGGGCCTCTTGCAATCACCTTTAATATTATTCCGGTTGCCATCAGCGCAATTACAATGGGACCTGTAGGCGGAGCCATTGCGGGAGCCGTATTCGGACTTACCAGCTTTGGACAGTGTATCGGCATTGGCGGTACCAGCCTTATGGGTGTTACCTTATTCGGAATCAATCCATTCCTGGCGTTTGTTCAGAGATTTATTCCAAGACTGGTTGACGGACTTCTTCTTGGATATATTTTCCAGGGAGTCCGCAGAAAATCAAAAAATATTTATCTTTCCTGCGCTGTAACAGGATTTCTTTCCGCATTTTTAAATACTCTGTTTTTTATGGGGTTATTAGTTGGCCTTTTCGGAAATACCGAGTATGTACAGGGACTTATGGGTGGAAAAAACGTGATTCTGTTCATCTGTACATTTGTAGGAATCAACGCAGTATGTGAAATGCTTTCCGCTACCGTTATCACAGGTGCTGTAGGTGCAGCCCTTTACAAGGCAAGGCTTCTTCCGGGAACAGAGAAGAAATCTGAGAAAGTGGTAAAAACAGCAGAAGTTTAAGAAAATTGAAAACAGCCAGATTGTTTCTGAAAAGGTCCGCTGATTGCGGCTGAAAGCAGTCTGGCTGATGATAGAGAAACCATGGAGGAAAAAATGATTTTAGCAATTGATATTGGAAATACAAATATTGTAGTTGGCTGCATTGATTCAAAGCAAACCTATTTCATTGAGAGACTTTCCACTGTCCGTACAAAAACAGAACTGGAATACGCAGTTGATCTGAAGACAGTTTTGGATTTATATCATATTAAGCGGATTGATATTGAAGGCTGCATTATTTCCTCTGTAGTACCGCAGATTACCAATGCCGTGAAGCTTGCAGCTGAAAAGGTTCTGAAAAAAGAACCTATGGTATTGGGACCAGGTGTAAAAACAGGACTGAATATCCTGATGGATAATCCCGGACAGCTTGGAGCAGATCTTGTAGCAAATGCAGTTGCAGGAATTCATGAATATTCTCTTCCACTGGCAATTATTGATATGGGAACTGCAAGTACGGTAAGCGTGGTAGATGAGAAGAAGCATTATGTGGGAGGCATGATTTTTCCCGGAATGGGAGTGTCCCTGGATGCCCTTACAGCCCGTGCTTCTCAGCTTAGCGGAATCAGTATTGAAGCACCGAAGCGCATCATTGGAAAAAATACCATTGAATGCATGAAAAGCGGTGTGATTTACAGCAATGCAGCAGCCCTTGACGGAATTGTTGACAGAATTGAAGAAGAGCTTGGTCAGAAAATTACAGTTGTTGCAACTGGTGGTCTTGCACGTAAGATTATCCCACATTGCAAGCGGGAGATTTTGTTGGATGAGGATCTTTTGTTAAAAGGTTTGCTCATTATATATGAGAAGAACAGAAAAGAATTATAAGCTTTCTGAGAGTGAAAAATGAGACAGGTCAGAACTTCACGGTTATGAGGTTCTGACCTGTTTTTGCCCGAATTCGGTTACCGTTAGGAACGATGAAAGGCATCTGCAAAATCTTCTGGGACAGGGGCAGTAATACACATGTTTTCTCCTGTAACAGGGTGAGCAAATTCCAGCTGAAAGGAGTGCAGGGGCTGTCTTTTTATAATTCTGTAATCTGGATTGTAGAGAAAGTCTCCTGGCAGCGGATGTCCAATGTACTTCATATGCACACGGATCTGATGAGTGCGTCCGGTTTCCAGATGGAGCTCGATGAGAGAGTAGGAATGATAGGTGGCTAATCGCTCATAGTGTGTGACCGCACTTTCCCCATTTGCGAAATCCACCTGTCTTTCGATGGTGGAATCTGCTGCGCGCCCGATAGGCGCATCAATAGTTCCTTGCTCTGGTGCGATTCCCTGTACAATTGCCAGATAGGTACGCCGGATCTGACGCTGTTTCATCTGGGCAGAGAGAACTGCTGCACTATAAGGATTTTTCGCCAGGATCAGGGCTCCTGTGGTGTCTCTGTCCAGACGGTTGATGCAGCGGTAGACGAAATGCTGTCCTTTTTCTTTGAAATACCAGGTAACTCCATTCGCCAGTGTATTATCATAATTTCCAATGGAAGGGTGCACAGGCATGTCTGCCGCCTTATTTATGACTAAAATATCTTCATCTTCATATAGAATAGAAAGATCCATTTTCACAGGCAGGATATTCTCAGTGTTGTCCGCTTCCGGAATATGTATGTGAAGAGAATCCCCGGCCTGAAGAATTGATTTCCCAAATCCTCGTTCACCATTTAGCTGAATCGCATTTTTATCTGCCTTCATGGAAGATAAAATTCCCCGGGAAAAGCCCTTGCTCCTGAGAAAATCAAGAAGCTGCATTCCTTCCTGCTCTGGCTTTATAGTGTATGTAAGAATTCTGTCCAAGGTGTTCCTCCTAAAATTGTATTAAAATTATGTTGAAACATAAGGATTGTGCGTAATTAAATACTGTATTTTTTTCGCTCAAGGTGTATAATAGCACAGAAAATATTTGCATGGAAGTATCTGAAGCAGTTTTATGAGATATACATCCATGCGACAGGAACTATTTATACATTTAAGGAAAAAGAGAAAACATATGAAACAACAGCAACATCTTTTTACAAACAAAATGCTCCGGGCGCTTCTTGTTCCTATTATTATGGAACAGCTGTTAAATGCCTTGATGGGTACGGTAGATACTATGATGGTCAGCAATGTAGGTTCTGCGGCCATTTCCGCCGTTTCTCTTGTGGACTCTATCAATGTACTGATTATTCAGGCCTTTTCTGCACTGGCAGCAGGAGGTACCATTATCTGTACCCAGTATCTTGGACAGAAGAATCACGAGATGGCGAACAAATCAGCCAGGCAGGCACTTTTTATTATAACAACCATTTCTGTCTTCATCGTTGTGCTTGGACTTGCTTTCCGTGCACCGCTTCTTAGCTTTATTTTCGGAAAAGTAGACGCGGATGTTATGGAGAATTCTATGGTGTATTTCTTTTATACTGTGCTGTCCTATCCTTTTATTGCACTTTATGATGCCGGAGCATCCATTTTCCGTGCACAGGAAAACACCAGAGGACCGATGGTAATTTCCATTATTTCCAATGTGATGAATATTGTGGGAAATGGAATCCTGATCTGGGTATTTCATATGGGAGTTGCCGGAGCAGCCATTTCCACACTGGTATCCAGAATTTTCTGTGCAGTAGTAGTGCTGTACCAGCTTAGAAAAGACAGGCAGCCAATTGTGGTACGTGATTATCTGAAAATCCGTACGGATGGAAAAATGATTGGCAGGATTCTTGCTCTTGGCATTCCTTCTGGCATAGAGAACAGCATGTTCCAGCTTGGAAAGCTGGCAATCCAGTCTACAGTCTCTACACTTGGAACCACTGCAATTGCAGCCCAGGCTATGACAAATATGCTGGAGATGTTAAATGGAACAGCTGTAATTGGTGTTGGAATCGGACTTATGACAGTAGTGGGACAGAGTCTTGGAGCCGGAAAAAAAGACGAGGCAGTTTATTATATGAAGAAACTGATGATCTTTTCCGAAGTCTTTCTCATCGCCTGCTGTGCAGTGGTATATGTCCTTGCACGGCCGATTACCATGATTGGTGGAATGGAAGCTAAAAGCGCTGAAATGTGTCTTGATATGATGTTCTGGATCACCATTGTGAAACCAATCGTATGGATGTTTGCGTTTATTCCGGCTTACGGCATGCGTGCGGCAGGAGATGTGAAGTTTTCCATGATTACTTCCTGCATTACTATGTGGACCTTCCGCTTTTGCCTGTGCGTTTATCTGATCCGGGTATGTGGCATGGGACCGATGGCTGTCTGGATCGGAATGTTCACAGACTGGACGGTACGTGCGATCGTGTTTGGTCTGCGGTTTAAGAGTGGAAAATGGATGGAACATAAAGTTGTGTAAAAGGTAACTGCAAAAGATAAGGAAAGCGATCCCCTTTTATTGACTTTTAAATGGCAAAATTATATAATGTAACGGATAAAAACAGGGAAAAGCATGATCAGGAAGCCAGGTGTAATTCCTGCACAAGTCCGTTACTGTACAGTCAGATACTGGTTGCTTTTTCAGAAACAGGATTTCCTGCGGCAACCGGGATAAGACTGATAGGAAAGAAGCTTTGTTGTCAGGACAGGGCTTCTTTTATTTACGTAACAGATGGGGCGGACGTGAAGATTGCCGTCACAATCCCGGAAGCCCGCATAGCGGGTTCCTCATAGCTTTGGAGGCAAGAAACATGGAACATAAGACAGGATTGGAAGATTATTATGTGATTCGCGGACAGAAGAAAATGCGTTTTGGCTATACTACAGGTTCCTGCGCGGCAGCAGCTTGCAAGGGCGCCTGCCTGATGCTTCTGGGAAAAGAAAAGTTAACATCTGTACCGCTTATGACTCCCAAGGGAATCCTCCTTGACCTGGAACTGCATGACATTCAGATCAGTGAAAATCAGGTTACCTGTGCAGTGAAAAAAGATGCCGGAGATGATCCGGACACAACAAATGGCATTCTTGTGTATGCTACAGTGTGGAAGACGGATACTGCCGGAATCGTTATAGATGGCGGAGCGGGCGTAGGCAGAGTTACAAGACCTGGGCTCTCCCAGAAAGTGGGAGAAGCGGCGATCAATCCTGTTCCTCGTGCCATGATTCTTCGGGAGGCAGAAGAAGCTGCAGTTTCCCATGACTATGAGGGAGGGCTGAAGGTTGTGATTTCTGTCCCAGAAGGTGTAGAAATCGGCAAGAAGACCTTTAATCCCAGACTGGGAATCACAGGGGGAATCTCCATCCTTGGAACTTCCGGAATCGTGGAGCCGATGAGCGAAAAAGCCCTTGTGGAGAGCATCCATGTGGAAATGAAGCAGCATTTTACCCAAGGTGAGAAGTATCTTCTTGTGACACCTGGAAATTATGGGGCAGATTATCTGCGTGAGCACATGACCTTACCTTTCGAACGAAATATCAAGTGCAGCAATTATGTGGGAGAAACCATTGATATGGCTGTGGATATGGGCGTGAAAGGAATCCTATTTGTTGCCCATATTGGCAAGTTTGTAAAGGTAGCAGCAGGAATTATGAACACCCATTCCCACAGTGCAGATGCTCGAATGGAAGTGCTTGCATCCAATGCTCTTCGTGTGGGAGCGGATGGAGATACTGCCAGAGATATCCTGAATTGTAATACCACAGATGAGGCTCTTGATATTTTGCACGAAAAAGGCCTTTTAGAGCCTGCAATGAAAGAAATTATGGAAAGAATCCAGTTTTATCTGGATCACCGTTCCTATGAACAAATTAAGCTTGGTGCGGTTGTTTTTAACAATGTATATGGATATCTGGGAAAAACAAGAGATGCCGGTGAACTGATTCAGGAAATTCAAAAGCAGGATGAAATGCTTAAACTTCAAATGTAAGCGGGATGATAGAGTGTGCAGATTGCAGGCATGGACAGTATGTTGCAGGGCATTTTTACGAATAAAGATATGTTCAGTTTATGAGAGCAAAAAATAAAAACAGAGTAGTTATGCTTAAAAACTATTTCAGAAAGAGAGATCTATGACAGGAAAATTATATGGCGTAGGAGTTGGCCCAGGGGATCCGGAGCTGATCACTTTAAAGGCCTTAAGACTTACAAAGGAAGCAGATATACTGGCTTTTCCAGGGGAAAAGCCAATAGAATCTGTGGCATACAGGATCATGAAAGGAGCGTACCCGGAAATTGACAGCAAACAGATGATTTCCCTGCCAATGCCCATGATCAAAGACAGAGAAGAACTGAAACGTGTTCATGATGAAGGAGCAAAAATAATTGCAGAATGGCTTGAGAAAGGAAAAAATGTAGTATTTCTCACCCTGGGAGACCCGACCGTATATTCTACATATATTTATGTACACAAACGTGTGGAACAGCTGGGATATGCCACAGAAATCGTCAGCGGCATTACATCCTTTTGTGCAGTCAGTGCCAGATTTAATGAAGGACTGGTGGAAAAATCCCAGCAGCTTCATGTAATCCCTGCCTCCTATCAGATAGAAGAAGCATTGAAGCTTCCCGGAACGAAAGTTTTGATGAAAACCGGCAAAAAAATGCAGGAAGTAAAAGCACAGATCAAAGCATCTGGTAATAAGGCCGAGATGATTGAAAATTGCGGAATGCCAGATGAGAAAATTTATAGAAGTGTGGAAGAAATTCCAGATGATGCAGGTTATTATTCGTTGATCATTGTGAAGGAAAAATAAGATAATGTAAATAAAAAACCAATGTAGGCAAAGTGAAAATTTATTAAAGTAAGAATTATAAAACTTTGCCGCACAATAAAAATTATAGTGAAAAAGGAGAGAAAGCCATGATTCATTTCGTAGGAGCAGGTTCCGGAGCACCGGATCTGATCACCGTAAGAGGAAAGAAATATCTGGAAGAAGCAGACGTAGTTATTTATGCAGGATCTCTGGTAAATCCCAAACTTCTGGAGTATACAAAGGATATTTGTACTATTTATAACAGTGCAAAGATGACACTGGAAGAGGTGCTTTCTGTTATGGAAAAGGCAGAAGCGGCCGGCAAGACAACAGTAAGACTTCACACAGGTGATCCCTGTATTTATGGTGCCATCCGTGAGCAGATGGATGTGCTGGATGAGAAAGGGATTGCTTATGATTACTGTCCTGGTGTCAGTGCATTCTGCGGTGCGGCAAGTGCTTTAAATCTGGAATATACGCTGCCGGATATTTCCCAGAGCGTGATCATCACCCGTATGGAAGGCAGAACTCCGGTTCCGCCAAAGGAAAGCATTCAGTCCTTTGCTGCTCATCAGGCAACCATGGTTGTTTTTCTCAGCACAGGAATGCTGGAAGAACTGAGCAGAAGACTGATCGAAGGCGGTTATACGGCAGATACTCCTGCTGCGATTGTGTATAAGGCAACCTGGGAGGATGAGAAGAAATTTGTGTGCACAGTAGGAACTCTGGCGCAGACTGCGAAAGAGAATCATATTACGAAGACTGCACTTATGATCATTGGAGACTGCGTAAATGCCGCTCATTATGACCGTTCCAAGTTATACGATCCAGGATTTACAACAGAGTTCCGTGAAGCAACGAAATAAGAATAAGGTTATTTGATATGGCAGCTTAGGTTAGAGCCTGTTCCAGATGAAAGGAAAACGGATGAAAATTTCCATGATATGCTACACCCTGACAGGGCAGCAGACAGGAGAGAAATTAAAAAAAGGACTGGAAAAAGAAGGAAATATAGTTTCTCTTTTCACAAAGAGCAAATACATTCCAGATTCTATAAAGGGAAGCTGCGGGAAATGGACGGGAGAACAGTTCGAAACTGCAGACAGTATTATTTTCATTGGAGCAGCCGGAATCGCAGTACGCAGCATCGCCCCCTTTATACAGAGCAAAAAGAAAGATCCGGCTGTGCTGGTAGTAGATGAATTGGGCAAATTTGTGATATCCCTGCTGTCTGGACATCTTGGTGGGGCAAATGAACTTGCCTGTCTGGCTGCAGACATTTTACAGGCAATCCCTGTAGTCACAACTGCCACAGACCTTGAGGGAAAATTTGCTGTGGATGTGTTTGCAAAGAAAAATAACTGTCACATTTTTCGAATGAAAGAGGCGAAAGAGGTTTCTGCCGCGCTGCTGGCAGGTGAGAAGGTGGGATTCTACAGTGAATTTCCCTGGGAGGGAGAACTGCCAAAGGGACTGATCTGGTGCCAAAAAACTGGCATATCACTTTCTGAAATACAGTATGAAACTGTGGATGGCACACCACTTCCAGAGGTGGGAATTGCCGTGACCGTACATAAAAGCTGTCATCCCTTTGCCTCAACGACGCATGTAGTTCCACCAGCTGCTGCGCTTGGAATGGGTTGCCGGAAAAATAAAGAATCAGAAGCCGTGGAAAATGTAGCATTCAGCTGCCTGAAAGAAAATGACATTTATCCGGAGGCAGTTGCAGCTCTTGCAAGCATTGATGTAAAAAAAGAAGAACCCGGGCTTCTGGCTCTTTCAGAAAAGCTGGGAGTTCCTTTCAAAACATTTTCCAGTGAGGAACTTCTGTCTGTGCAGGGTGAATTCACCTCATCCTCTTTTGTGAGTAAGACAGTAGGTGTGGATAATGTGTGTGAACGAAGCGCGGTGAAAGCCGCAGAGAATCATACTGGCATTCATTTTATACAGAGAAAACGGGGCGCAGAGGGCGTGACAACGGCTCTTGTCCTTGGAGATTGGAGGATACGTTTTGAGTAAAGAAAAGAAAATCTATGTGGTAGGAATCGGACCAGGTTCTTATGAAGGAATGACAGGAGCTGCAGCTACAGCTCTTGAAAAAAGTGATGTGATCGTTGGATACACTGTTTATATTGATCTTGTAAAAGACCATTTTCCGGGAAAATCTTTTCTCACTACACCTATGAGAAAGGAAGTAGACCGCTGTGTAATGGCTTTTGATGAGGCTATGAAAGACCAGACAGTTTCCATGATCTGCAGTGGTGATGCGGGAGTTTACGGAATGGCTGGTCTTATGTATGAAATCGGCGCAAACTATCCGGAGGTGGAGCTGGAAGTGGTAGCTGGTGTTACAGCAGCAACCGGAGGAGCAGCAGTTCTTGGTGCACCATTGATCCATGATTTTTGTCTTATAAGTCTCAGTGATCTGCTTACCCCATGGGAAAAGATCGAGAAGCGTCTTCTTCTGGCTTCGGAAGCTGATTTTGTGATTGTTCTTTACAATCCGTCCAGTCACAAGAGACACGATTATCTGAAAAAAGCCTGTGAACTTATGCTTCAACACAAATCTCCGGAAACAGTATGCGGTACCGTACAGAACATTAACCGCGAGGGTGAAACTGCCAGGGTTATGACTCTGGCTGAATTGAAAGAAACACAGGTAGATATGTTTACCACTGTATTTATTGGAAATTCACAGACCAGAAATATTGATGGAAAAATGGTAACACCAAGAGGATATAAAAATGTTTGATGTTGTCGTATTTGCAGGCACCACAGAAGGCTGTGAAATCTGCAGCTTTCTGGCAAAAAATAAAGTAAGTGTGCTTGCATGTGTCGCTACCGATTACGGCAGCAAATCATTAAAAGAGGGCGAATATCTGAAAATCCACGCTGGCCGCCTGAATGGGGCGGAGATGGAAAATCTTCTGAAAGAACTCAGTCCCGGATTGGTGCTGGATGCTACCCATCCGTATGCTGCCGAGGTAACGGAGAATATTTGGACAGCCTGCAAAAATACAGGGCTTTCCTATGAGAGAGTACTTCGTGAAAAGGGCGCATATCAGGATAAAGCTGTATATGTGGAAGACACGGAGGCAGCAGTGAGGTTTCTGGAAGACACTAAGGGGAATATCCTGCTAACTACAGGCAGCAAGGAGCTTGGAAAATTTACAGCTTTATCTGATGCTGGAGAACGCATTTATGCCCGTGTTCTGTCTTTGCCATCTGTGATGGAAACCTGCAAAGGTTACGGCTTTGAGGGCAAGCATCTGATCGGTATGCAGGGACCCTTTTCCATGGAATTAAACGCAGCCATGCTTCGTCAGTATGACTGCAAATATCTTGTGACAAAGGATACAGGAAAAGCAGGTGGTTTCCAGGAGAAAATTGATGCTGCACTTATGTGCGATGTGATTCCTGTTATAATTGGAAGACCGCTGCAGGAAGAGGGTCTTTCTGTGGCAGAATGTAAACATATGCTCGCGGAACACTTTGGACTCACCCTGAAACCTCACGTTACACTTCTGGGAATTGGGATGGGAAGTGAGAAAACCCTTACAATTCAGGGAAAAAGGGCAGTTCAAAGAGCTGATCTGATCATTGGGGCCAGGCGTATGGCAGATTCCATCCGGGAGCCGGGACAGCAGGTGGTGTATGAATACCGCAGTGATGTGATTGGAGCTTATATTAAGAGCCATCCGGAATATGAGAATATTGTGATAGCTTTGTCCGGGGATGTGGGATTCTACAGCGGAGCGAAAAAGCTGCTGGATGTGTTGAATGGAAGGAAACCAGAGGGTGTTTTAGCAGATGGTTTTGAAGGGCAGGAGGACAGTGAAAAAGAGAATGGCTGTGTCTCCATTGAGATTATCTGCGGAATTTCTTCTGTGGTTTATTTTATGTCCCAGATCAGTTTATCCTGGGATGATGCGAAGATCACCAGCGCCCACGGCAAAAATTGCAATTTGGTTTCCATGATCAAGCAGAATCAGAAGGTTTTTTCCATTCTGGGAACAGGAAGTGCAGTTGCGGAACTTGCACAGAAGCTGGTGGAATATGAGATGGGAGATGTGGTTCTCTATGTTGGAGAAAATCTTTCCTATCCAGATGAAAAAATATTCCAGGCGAACGCCAGTGAACTGACTTCCTATGAGGGTCAGGCATTGAGCGTTGTCTGTGCTTACAATGAAAAAGCCAGACCGGCATTTTCCACTCATGGAATTCCAGATGAGAAATTTATCCGTGGAAAAGCACCTATGACAAAAGAAGAGGTGAGATGTGTTTCCCTTTCCAAGCTTCGTCTTCAGGAAGATTCCATCTGCTATGATGTAGGTGCCGGAACAGGTTCTGTTTCTGTGGAAATGGCTCTTCGCGCAGATCAGGGACAGGTTTTCGCTGTTGAGAAAAAGGATGACGCGGTGGCTCTTCTTTACGAAAACAAACAGCGGTTTGCAACGGATAATCTGGAAATTATAAAGGGCGAGGCACCGGAAGCACTAAAAGAACTGCCGGTTCCTACTCATGCGTTTATCGGTGGTTCATCAGGAAATCTGAAAGAAATCGTTGCCCTGCTTTTAGAAAAGAACCGAGATGTGCGGATCGTGATCAACTGCATTACGCTGGAGACTATCAGTGAGGCACTGGAAATATTGAAAGAATACGATTTCGCAGATCAGGAAGCAGTGCAGCTTACAGCCTCCAGATCAAAAGAGATTGGAAGATACCATCTAATGATGGGAGAAAATCCTATTTATATCATTACCTGCCAGAGCCCCCGGGCGCAGATATGACAGGTGTGGTTTTCTTAAGAGTGCAGAAAAAGGCTGTTGGCGCGGAAAGAAGAGGAGGACTATCATGAAAAAAAGAATACCCAGGATCTTGCTTGCAGCAGGAGCCAGCGGAAGCGGAAAAACACTTCTCACCTGTGGTCTGCTGCAGGTACTGGTAAACAGAGGAATAAAGACAGTCTCCTTTAAATGCGGACCGGATTATATTGATCCCATGTTCCATACCCAGGTAATTGGTACAAAATCCCGAAATCTGGACACTTTTTTTACAGGAGAGGATATTACCCGATCTCTTCTTGCAAAAAACAGTGCTGACTGTGAAATAGCAGTGATGGAAGGCGTTATGGGTTTTTACGATGGAGTGGCAGGAACCACTACTTTGGCAAGTGCTTATGATCTGGCGCGAGTTACGGATACGCCGGTTATTCTGATCGTGAACAGCAAGGGAATGAGTGTCTCTCTTGCTGCCTACATAAAAGGCTTTCTGGAATACAAAAAAGACAGCCGCATAAAAGGCGTGATTTTTAACCAGATGTCCCCTATGCTCTATCCCAGAATGAAGAAACTGGTGGAAGAGGAGCTTGGCATCAAAGTACTGGGCTATGTGCCAAGGGTGGAAGATTGTGTGATCGAGAGCCGACACCTGGGACTGATTTTGCCAGAAGAAATCCCGGAACTGAAGGGACGGCTTTTGAAGCTGGCAGAAGTGCTGGAGAACAGTCTGGAAATAGAAGAGATATTAAAACTGGCCAATGAGGCACCAGTGTTGGAATATCCATTGTTGGAAAAGACAGATGAGAGATCCCTATGTCAGCCATCTGGAACCAGTGCAATAGCTGAAAAGGTGAAAAGAGAAGTGGATGTATTGACTGAAATGAGTCAGGTGTATACCTGGAAAAGCCCAAAGAAGCTTCGGATCGGTCTTGCGAAAGATGAGGCATTCTGCTTCTTTTATGAAGACAATCTGGATCTTCTTCGTTCCATGGGTGCCGAGCTGGTGGCCTTTTCGCCTGTACATGACGGACATTTACCAGAAAATCTGGACGGACTTCTTCTCTATGGTGGATATCCGGAATTAAATGGAAAAGCATTGGAGGAGAATCTTTCTATGCGGCAGGAAATTGCGGCAGCCATAAAGGATGGAATGCCCTGTCTTGCAGAATGCGGTGGGTTCATGTATCTCCACGAAAGCATGGAGGGAATGGATGGGAAATTCTATGAAATGGCAGGCGTTATTCCGGGTAAGGTATGGCGCACACCCAGACTGACCCGGTTTGGCTATATTACTTTGAAGCAGAATCAGGGGATTTCCCATGGAAAACAGGAAACTGCAATTCTTGGGGAGTCAGATCTTGGAGTAAGTCCGGCCCATGAATTTCATTATTTTGATTCGGATAATTGTGGAACTGCATTTCATGCTTCCAAACCGGAAAGCAAACGCGGGTGGGACTGCATGCACGGCTCTGATCATTTGTTAGCTGGTTTTCCTCATTTATATTATTACGCAAATCCGAAAATCCCGCAGGCATTTTTAAAAAAGTGTCTGGAGTATAAGGAGTTACAAAAATGATACGATTATTAACTCTTCCCGCAGGTTTTATTCTTGACCTGCTTATGGGAGATCCAAGATGGCTATATCATCCGGTATGTCTTATAGGAAATCTGATCAGCATACTGGAAAAAGGAATACGAAAGGTGTTTCCGAAAACAGATAAGGGTGAGCGGGCAGGAGGCATTCTGGAAGTTGTCCTTGTCTGTTTTATTACCTTTTTTATTCCTTACGTTGTAATCCATCTGTTTTATAAATGGAATTTCTGGCTGGGCTTTGCACTGGAGACTTTCTGGTGCGGACAGCTGCTTGCAACAAAATCATTGAAAGTGGAAAGTATGAAAGTATATGACCGCCTGAAAAACGGAACCATTGAGGAAGCGCGTTATGCCGTTTCCATGATTGTGGGACGTGATACACAGGCACTTTCAGAAATCGGAGTGACGAAGGCAGCTGTGGAAACGGTTGCGGAAAATTCCTCTGACGGAATTATTGCCCCTATGCTTTATATGGCAATCGGCGGCATTCCCCTGATGTTTTTGTACAAGGGCATCAACACTATGGATTCTATGCTTGGATATAAAAACGATAAATATCTGTATTTTGGAAGATGTGCAGCCAGACTTGACGATGTGGCAAATTATATTCCAGCCAGAATTTCCGGCTGGCTGATGGCATTGTCCACAGTATTTGTTAGAATGGATACTAAAAATGCAGTAAAAATATACAGAAGAGACCGCCGCAATCATGCAAGCCCCAATTCTGCCCAGACAGAAGCGGCTATGGCAGGAGCCTTGGATGTACAGCTGGCAGGAAATGCTTATTATTTTGGTAAGCTATATGAAAAACCGACGATCGGGGATCCGATCCGCCCGGTTGAAATCGAGGATATTCCAAGAGCGAATAAACTGCTTTATGCAACCTGTATTGTGGGAGCAATTTTATTCTTCGGTCTGAGTGTTCTTCTGAAGACTGTGTTATAGCGGATTTTGCTGAAAAAACAGCAAAAAATAAAAGATTAAAGTATGTTTTAAAATTGAGACGCACATCTTGTAGAAAGCCTTTTTCAAACACGCTTTAGACCGTGTAATTACTTGAATGGAGACAACAATGGAAAAACACATACATGGCGGTGATGTGTATCATCATCAGGGGTGCATTGACTTTTCAGCAAACTGCAATCCTCTTGGTACCCCAGAGGGAATCAAAAAAGCAATCATTAAAAGTCTGGAGCATATAAACGACTACCCCCAGGTAGGCTGCACTCCCTTAAAAAAAGCCATTGCAGAATATGAGAATACGAAGCCGGATCAGGTAATCTGCGGAAACGGTGCTGCAGAGGTGATCTTTTCCCTTTGCCGGGCGGTGAATCCAAGACGGGCTCTGGTGCCGGCTCCGACTTTTGCAGAATACCAGCAGGCATTATATAGTGTGGATTGCCAGGTAGAGTTTTTTCCCCTGAATGGGGAAAAGGGGTTTGTGCTGGAGGAAGACTTCTTACAGACATTGACAAAAGAGATTGACATTATTTTCCTGTGTAATCCCAATAATCCAACCGGGCTTCTGGTGGAAAAACCGTTGCTGGAAAAAATTCTGAAGCGTTGTCAGGAGCTTGATATTCTTATGGCTGTGGACGAATGCTTCCTGGATTTCGTTCCATCACCAGAAAAATATACGCTAAAAGAATATCTGGAAACCTATGACAATCTGTTTCTTCTGAAAGCTTTTACAAAGCGCTATGCTATGGCAGGTGTGAGACTTGGCTATGGTCTTTGCGGAAATAAAGGACTTCTGGAAAAAATAGAAGGTGTATGTCAGCCCTGGAATGTCTCTTCCATGGCACAGGCAGCAGGTCTGGCTGCATTACAGGAAACGGAATATGTAGAAAAGGGCAGACAGGTGACATTTGAAGAGCTGGCTTACCTGAAAGAGCAATTGACTGCTCTTGGTTATCCGGTTTACCCATCTCAGGCAAATTATGTGTTTTTTACAGGTCCGCTGGATTTGTATGAGAAGCTGGAGCAGAAGAAGATCCTGATACGCGATTGCAGCAATTATACCGGACTTTCCAAAGGATATTACAGGGTTGCGGTGAAGGAACATGAAGAAAATCAGCAGCTTGTCAAGGCATTGAAAGAAATAGAAAGAAATAGATAGAACCAAAGTTGAAAATGTGATTTTATAAAAGGAGGAACACATTTTGGCAAAAGCAATCATGGTGCAGGGGACAATGTCCAATGCCGGAAAAAGCCTTCTGGCAGCAGGCCTTTGCAGAATTTTTAAACAGGACGGTTATCGTGTGGCACCTTTCAAGTCCCAGAATATGGCGTTGAATTCTTTTATCACAAAAGAAGGTCTGGAAATGGGACGTGCCCAGGTGATGCAGGCAGAAGCAGCCGGAATTGCTCCTTCTGTTCTGATGAATCCTGTTCTTTTAAAGCCTACAAACGATGTAGGCTCCCAGGTAATCGTAAACGGTGAGGTTTTGGGAAATATGAGCGCCAGGGATTATTTCAAATATAAGAAAAAACTGGTGCCGGATATTATGAAGGCTTACAATGCTCTTGCAGCAGAAAATGATATTATTGTTATAGAGGGAGCCGGAAGTCCGGCGGAAATCAATCTGAAAAGTGATGATATCGTAAATATGGGTATGGCGAAAATGGCAAAGGCTCCGGTTCTTCTGGTGGGAGATATTGACCGTGGCGGTGTTTTTGCCCAGCTGATCGGAACTGTCATGCTTCTGGAAGAAGATGAAAAGGAGATGGTAAAAGGTCTGATCATCAATAAATTCCGTGGAGACAAAACCATTCTGGATCCTGGGGTGGAAATGCTGGAGGAGAGAAGCGGCATTCCGGTTGTAGGCGTAGCTCCTTATCTGAATATTCAGGTGGAGGATGAGGACAGCCTGACGGAACGTTTTGAGACAAAACGGACAGTAGACATGATTGACATTGCGGTGATCCGAGTGCCCAGAATTTCTAATTTCACAGATTTTAATCCGCTGGAGAGTATTCAGGGAGTTTCCCTTCGCTATGTAAAAAATCCATCAGAGCTTGGCAATCCGGATATGATCATTCTGCCGGGAACCAAAAATACAATGGAAGATCTTCTGTGGATGAGAGAAAATGGCCTGGAAGCGTTGATCCTGAAGGAGGCTGCGAAAGGAAAGCTGATTTTTGGAATCTGCGGCGGCTATCAGATGATGGGCGAAACTTTAAGCGATCCTCATGGAGTGGAAGCTGGCGGAACGATCAAAGGTATGGGACTTCTTCCAATGGATACCGTTTTTGCCAGGAAAAAGACCAGAACCAGAGTGGAAGGCTCCTTTAGCCAGCTGACTGGTGCGTTTGCAAAGCTTAGTGATACTGCTCTGGAAGGATATGAGATCCATATGGGCGAGACTGCCCTGAAAGGAGATGCAAAGCCATCTACAAATATTCAGGATAGCGTAACCGGAGAGAGAAAGGCGGATGGTGCATATCTTGACAATGTGTGCGGAACCTATGTACATGGTGTCTTTGATAAAGAGGCAGTAGCTGAGGCAATCGTACAGATCATTGGAGAAAAGAAAGGACTGGATGTATCTGGAATGACTGGTATGGATTTCCAGGCGTTTAAGGAAACCCAGTATGATATCCTGGCAGCAGAGCTACGGAAACATCTGGATATGAAGAAAATATATGAAATCCTGGAAGAGGGGGTATAAATATGAAGGTAGAACTGGAAAATGTAAAACCAATGGACATAGAGAAAAGAAGCTTTGAGATCATCACAGAGGAGCTTGGTGATACCCCTCTGATTCCGGGAACAGAGCTGGTGGTAAAGAGATGTATTCACACAAGCGCTGATTTCGATTATGCGAAAAATCTTTGTTTTTCCGAAAACGCAGTGGAAAAAGCGATTCAGGCAATTAAAGATGGCGCCTGTATTGTAACCGACACCCAGATGGCAAAAGCAGGAATCAATAAACGCGCCCTTGCAAGGTATGGCGGTGAGGTTTACTGTTTTATGTCAGATGAGGATGTGGCGAAGATTGCGAAAGAAAATGGTTCCACCCGTGCCACAGCCAGCATGGACAAGGCGGCCGGGTTGGATAAAAAGCTGATCTTTGCCATTGGAAATGCACCTACAGCACTGGTTCGCCTTTATGAGCTGATCGAGGAGAAAAAGCTGGATCCGGAGCTGATCATCGGTGTGCCTGTGGGGTTTGTGAATGTGGTGCAGTCCAAGGAACTGATTATGCATACAGAGGTACCGTACATTGTAGCCCGCGGGCGTAAGGGTGGATCAAATATCGCAGCGTGCATCTGTAATGCCTTGCTGTATATGATTGACAACAACCGGGGATAAAAAAACGGCGTATACTCTGTCTGTGGTAAATGGCAAAGTATACGCTGCTTTTACTATAAAAGTCCCGGACGGCAGCTGTGGGAGCGCCATAGGCGCGGAACAGCTGACTTTCATATATGGTGATGTCGCCGAATAGGCGACATATTCGTTTAGTCCAAAACTACAGACTTCAGCAGTTCACAGGCCGGGATGAAATCCTGTACTGGCATGGAAGAACAGGACATAAGTACCGTCACATCTTTTTCACTTTCTTTTAAAATTTGTAAATGCAGGCTTTTTTCAGAAGCCTGTTTTTTTAATTCATCCCCGCTTTTTTCATAAGGCAAAGTAAGAGCCAGACTGGTACCGGCTGCGCCCACCTGAATCTGACAGCCAGTGCCAAATACCTGACGGACTGAGCTGCGAAGCTGTTTTAATTTGGAAGAATAAAGTCGTTTCAGCCTTCTGGTCTGTGCAGCAAGATGACCGTCCCGGATAAATTGACACAGAGCAATCTGTTCTGCCTTGGAAGCAGTCTGGTTATAAAATCCGGCTTTCTTTTTATAAGCATTGAGAAGCTCAGGAGGCAGGATCATAAAGCTGATACGGATAGAAGGCAGCAGCAATCTGGAAAATGAACCAATGTAAACTACGCCCTGTCCTCCGGAGAGTCCGAAAAGGGAGGGTGTAGGCTTCTGGAAATAGACAAATTCGTTTTCGAAATCATCTTCGATTACCAGATGATGGCGTTCATTTGCATATTTCAAAAGCTCCAGACGGCGCTTTACCGGCATGATTTCGCCCCACTTTGTCATGTGTGCAGGAGAAACATAGACCACATCACAGTCTTTGTTACGGTAACAGATCTCATATCCATAGTCCCCGAAAACTGTGCTTCCGTGAACGAAAGAAGGGGTTGGAAAGGATACCCGGTGAAATTCCGGATATACTTCATGGATAAGAGGACAGAGAATCTGCAGCAGGCTTTGGAAACTGGCACCTACTACAATGTCATCCGGTGAACAAAGAATGTTTCGCCTCTCACGGATATAATCGGACAAAGTTTCCCGGAAATCCGCTTCCCCCTGGGGTTCGCCGTAGGTCAGCATGCGTTCATTCTGTCGGAGGGCGCTTTTCATGTAACGGCTCCACAGGTCAAAACGAAAGCTTTCTTTATCCACGCCTGAAGATGCCAGGTCATAGCGGTAATGAGTTTCTTTGTGAGTACCCGGCTGGTTGTTTTTATGCTGGTGGGAGGCAATCTCTGTGACATAATAGCCGCTTTGGGCTTTTGCCATAATGTAGCCGTCTGCGGCAAGCTGAAGATAGGCAGTTTCAATAGTAGTGCGGGAAAGCTTCAGCTCCTGGGAACACTTGCGAAGAGAAGGCATTTTGCTTCCGGGTGTCATTTTCCCATCCAGGATCAGTTTCCGGTAGTATTCGTAAACTTCCATATAAAGATGCGTAGTGCGGTTTTGATTCTTTTCAATGTCTAACATAAAACTGTCCCTTCTAAAAAAGTTGAATTTGGATATTTCTGTACATACACTTAGATGATATTTTATAATATAAACGAAAAATTTACAATAAAAATCAGGAGTGATATATTTGAAAAAAATAGCGGTAATTCAGGATCTGTCAGGGCTTGGAAAATGTTCCCTGACAGCGGCAATTCCGGTGATCTCGGTGATGGGCGTGCAGGCGGTACCGCTGCCAACAGCAGTACTCAGCAACCAGACTGGTTATCCTTCCTATTACTGTGACAATTATACAGAGCACATGGAACAGATCATGGATGAATGGGAGAAACGGGGATTTTCCCCGGATGGAATCTATACAGGATTTCTGGCTGACGAGGAGCAGGCTGATAAGATCCTGGATTTTCTCAGAAGGTTCCGGAAAGAGAAGACCATGGTACTGGTGGATCCGGTTATGGGAGATAATGGCAGTGCTTATGGAATTTATACAGAAGGTCTGCGGGAAAAGATGCTTCAGCTGGTGGGAAACGCCCATGTGATTACGCCCAATCTTACGGAAGCGCTGCTTCTTTTATATGGGAAAGAAGGGATGGAAAAAAGATATGCCAGCCTTTTGGAACTGGATGGAAGGAAAAGGCTGGAACAGATCGGAAAGATTGGGGAGCAGCTGAAAAAAGAATATGGCTTACAGGCAGCTGTGATTACAGGCGTGGAATCCAAGAGGAATGTTTTGGCAGTTCTTCAAGAGGTATCTGTAATTTCAACTCAGAAGTTAAGTAGAACTTCTGAGCAGACAGAAAATCTGGCAGGAAAACCAAATTCAAAGGAAACAAGTCTGCCGCAGATGGGAAACCTTGTGGTGGAAAATGGTCATTTGTCCTGGTGTTTTGCCCCAAAAATAGGCGGCAGTTATTCTGGAACAGGAGACCTGTTTGCCTCGGTGCTTAGTGCCGGTCTGGTGAAAGAGATGTCCATGATGCACTGCGTAGAACTGGCGGTGAATTTTCTGTCCAAGGCAATTGCCCAGACGGTACAGGAAGGAACAGACCGGAATGACGGAGTCTGCTTCGAGGCGTATCTTGGGGAATTATGTAAAAGTTGATAAGAGAATAACAATTGCTGTAAAAGGATAATATCCACTGGCAATGTTACGCAAGGTGCTTTGAGATAGCGAATGATTTCGGAAAAGAAAGTTATAGTGCCGCAAAGTAATGTCTGCGAACCGCAATATAGATGAGAAGGAGAGTGTAATAATGGCAGATATCGTATATTGTTATAATGATGAGGTATATTTTAATCTGACAAATAAGTGTCCTTGCAACTGTACCTTTTGCATCCGCAACAATGGGAATTCGGTAGGAGAGGCAAAAACTTTATGGTTTGACAAGGAACCCACAATGGAGGAGATTTATAAAGCAATTGATGATTTTGATTTTTCAGGATACAAGGAAGCGGTTTTCTGTGGCTATGGAGAGCCTACTATGGCGCTGGATAAGCTGATCGCCGTCAGTGAGTATATGAGAAGCAAATATCCGGCACATTTGGACCGCGATGGGAAGCCCTGTCCGGGAATCAAGCTTCGTCTGAACACCAACGGTCTTGGAGATTTGATCAATAAGCGCTCTATAGCGAAAGAGGTCTGTCAGGCAGTTGATATTGTTTCCATCAGTTTAAATATGCCAGATGCCAAGTCCTACAACGAAGTGGTACGCCCGGCTTACGGCGAGAAAGCCTTTGATGCCATGCTGAAATTTGCGCAGGATTGCAAAAAATATACAGAAAATGTGAAATTCACGGTTGTAGACTGTATCGGGGAAGAAAACGTTGAGAAAAGCCGTAAAGTGGCAGAGAAGCTTGGAATTCCGCTGAGAGTACGGGAGTATACGGCGGAATAAAATTGAGGAAAAAAAGACATCAATGCAGATGCATCATAAAATCAGTTGGAGACACTTTCAAATGTGCGCTGGATTTATCTATGAGATTTTATGAAAAATGGAAAAATCTGCATTGGTGTCTTTTGATATCTGTAGGTTATTTTTCTGCATTTGCAAAGCATTTGAACGCAGATAAGCAAGTAGCGAAGCGGACCTGGAATGTCCGCTTTACATGCCAGACCTGTTTTATATTAGGCGTCGCAAAATTTCCCGGAACTGGGGTACACAGGCCAGTATATCCGAATTCTCAAGATAAGGCGGCTCTTTATTTTCCCAGTCCGTGATGGTACCGCCAGCTTCTCTTAAAATAACGGTAGCCCCGCTGTAATCCCAGGGCTTCAGATTTTGTTCCAGATAAGCGTGCTGCCTGCCGCAGGCTACATAGCAAAGGTCGAGGGCAGCAGAGCCGGTGCGCCTGAAATCTGCACAGTTCATAAAAATATTGTAAAATATCGGGAACAGTTTCTTTGCCCTGTCTTTTTCATAAGGAGAGGAGCCGAAAGACACCACAGCATCTTTGAATTCCGGCTGGTCGGACACATGGATAGGAGTTCCGTTCAGATAGGCACCTTCCCCTTTGGCACCGTAGAAGAGTTCCTCTGTAAAGGGATTATAGACCACTCCGAAAGTGATTTCCCCGTTTTCATAAAGTCCCAGAGAAACTGCACTTAAATGATAATCCCGGATTAAATTGGTGGTTCCGTCAATGGGATCCAGAATCCAGTAAGATTTCCGGGAATTCAGTCCAAGGTTTTCTTTCTCCTCAGCAATCAGTGCAATGTCCGGAAATTCTTTTCCAAGAGCCTCCTTCAGGTAATTTTGTACGGCAACATCTACATTGGTAACGTAATCGGCAGCCCCTTTTTCGGTAACCTTTTCGTGAGCCATTTCCTGGAGAATCAAGGGCTTGGCCTGCTTGACCAGTTCTATGATTCTGGCTTGGTTTTCTTTATTCATATCAGTATACCTCCTAACGTATGTCAAAAAATTTCAACAATTTGTGTGGCCTAGAGAAAATTTACCATAAACGGAAAGAAAGGGCAAATGAAAAATTAAGCTGTAAAAAACGAAGAATAGTTGTTGTTACTGTTCACTGGTAACATTTCGCGAGGTGCTTTTTGTGAACAAAGTTCACAGAAAACCCGAGAGTTGCGGCGCGAAATCATGCAAAGCATGATTTCTGTGCATCGCGAAGCGTGTTACTGTGAACGGAGTGAACAGTAACTAGTTGTCTATCGCTGGTTAAGTATGCCGATAGCTACATAATCTGCTATGGGAAGAAGATATAAGAAAAAATGAAACTGAGAAGTACAAATTTTATAAAAAGGACTAAATAAAAATGGAGAGACGAAATGTCTCTCCTGAATGTCCAATCGATTTGAGCATCGAAGAGAGGCTGGATTGGTTCTATCATTTATAGTATATGCGGATATCTGAAAACTATGAATTGCATTAAAAGTGGCTTTCCCAATCGGATGGGAAATTAAGTCTGCGAATATCACATACATCAGAATAGTTATTCAGAAGCTGTTTGAAATCAGTTATAAAAGCCGTCCACGAATCTTCGGTTGGACGAAGATATTTCATTGAAAGCATAATCTGATATAGCCCATTGTACCGAGGATGCGGATGGATGACATCTGAATAAATAAGCTGTGGTCTTGTACTGATGCTGCGATTATAAATACGGCTGTTGTGAGCACAAATATTTCTCATGATGGAAACAGCCTGAATCCAGGATGTAAACATATCTTTTGATGGATTGATATCACGTCCATTGCTGTTTTTAAACTTATAATTTTTAATCAGCTCAGAAAAAGCAGTGTTGCTGCCGGTTTTCATATTTTTAATAGTTTTTGATATAGTGCCGAAAGACATAACCTCGACAGCAGCCCATATAGGAATGGCTCCATCGTGATTATCAAAGTTATGTTCTATAAAAACATCATTGGAACGGCTGATTTCAGATGCAATGGTGCTCTGATTCTTCCAGAATGTTTTTTTATCTTTAAATACGGAAGGATCATTTAAAACAAGTGCATCGTGAGTAATCTGGAATGCATTGACAAGTTGTGACTTTAATGCAACTTCAATTTGTGATAAATAGCTAAACAGCAGGTCTGACAGCTCTGAATCAAAACGGTACAGTCTTAAAATATCTGATAAGGATATTCCTTCTATGTACTTTTTGGTGGAAGGATCAATAAGATGAAAACTATAACCTTTTAAACGGTAATATCCAATTGTTGTTAACGCTATTTCAGCGGTGTCATTCGAATCGATAGTCATTCCAGTGTCTTTGAGTTTCTGAATTAATTGTGTAATGGATAAAAAATTCTTAGGATATGTATACATGGCTCACCTCTGGATATAAAAAGTCCCGCCGGGTTGCGCATTCTTGCCGAAACAAGACTAAGCGTGGCGGGTTCTGTTACACATATTTTACTTGGAACGAACCAATCTGTCAATACTTTGAGATAGGTTTGCTAAGATATTTTTGGGACTACTATATAGAATGCGAATTAAAAAAAGATTAAATATCGGCTCTTAAAGTCAGAGTTACTTTGCAGAATATTGCAAAAATCACTGAGCCCACATCCGGACTTAAAGCAATGAGTGCGATATGCTAAAACGCATTGAGATTGGAATGTCGGCAAAGTAGTTCAGGCTTGTCAACGGTATTGAAAAGAGAAAAACCATCTGGTCATATCTGAATAAGGAGCAGATTGATATGGTGGAAACACTGCAGAAAGTAGAAGTTGTCTTGGATATTCAGTTTTCTGCGGTAAACTGCAAAAATCTTTTGCTACACAGATTGATTTTATTTGCACTTTAGCGTATGATAAATTTGATTATTTGTGTCCTACTTAGAGAGCAATTTAACATGAAAAATTCAAACACTGTGTTCGACAGAGGGAGTTCCTGATGCTAAAAAGTAGGATATTCATGGGGTATTTCTGAAGATGCAGAAAAGAAGATAAATAAACAGATGGAAACGAATGTAGAGCTGAAAAGAAATCTTTCTATATATTTAACAGGCTTATTTGGAAAGTGATTTTCCTCAACAAATCTGATGTAGATGTGAAAATTCTACCTTGCTTATGCAAATACCCCAATTAGTCAGACACAGTCTGACCAATTTGAAACGCTTCCGACTATCAGCACTGGAAGAAAATACGACTGATTTATAAAAATAACAATCATCAATCAATAGATGGAGGAAAACAAATGGCGGGTAAAACAAATGCCAACATTGGCTTTGAAAAACAGTTGTGGGATGCAGCTTGTGTATTGTGGGGGCATATCCCGGCGGCGGAATATAGAAAGGTTATTATTGGATTGATTTTCCTGCGGTACATTTCTGCTGCGTTTGATAAACGGTATCAGGAACTTATAGCAGAAGGTGACGGTTTCGAGGATGACCGTGATGCTTACGAGATGGACAATGTGTTTTTCGTTCCGGAGGAAGCTCGCTGGAGCAACATTGCATCCAAGGCACACACACCGGAAATCGGCACAATCATTGATAATGCAATGAGAGCCATTGAAGCAGAAAACAAAAAGCTGAAAAATGTACTGCCGAAGAATTATGCGAGTCCAGACTTAGATAAGCGAATCTTGGGTGATGTGGTAGAT
This sequence comes from Ruminococcus sp. Marseille-P328, assembly GCF_964249465.1. Taxonomy (NCBI): domain Bacteria; kingdom Bacillati; phylum Bacillota; class Clostridia; order Eubacteriales; family Oscillospiraceae; genus Ruminococcus; species Ruminococcus sp. Marseille-P328. The sequence continues at coordinate 66,264 of NZ_CAXUBQ010000008.1, forward strand.
ATTTTTACAAATAACATCGACATGAGCGATACGACTGCAAGTGAAGACTTGCTCGGTCGTACTTATGAATACTGTATTGCACAGTTTGCAGAAAAAGAAGGTGTTGGCGGCGGTGAATTTTATACACCGTCCAGCGTGGTAAAAACTCTGGTTTCTATTTTGCGTCCGTTTGATAACTGCCGAGTGTACGATTGCTGCTGCGGTTCCGGCGGTATGTTTGTACAGAGTGAAAAGTTCATTGAAGCACATGGTCATAAGCGTGGAGCAATTTCAGTGTATGGGCAGGAAGCAAACCCGGATACTTGGAAGATGGCGAAAATGAATATGGCAATCCGAGGTATTGATGCTGATCTGGGACCATACAATGCGGATACATTTACAAGTGACTTGCATCCGACACTGAAAGCAGACTTTATTCTCGCTAATCCCCCATTCAATTATCATCCGTGGGGACAGGAAAAACTGAAAGAAGACAAGCGTTGGAAATACGGTCTGCCGCCTGCAGGTAATGCCAACTACGCATGGATTCAACATATGATTCATCACCTTGCTCCGAATGGGAAAATCGGTCTGGTACTGGCGAATGGTGCGTTGTCTACGCAGAGCAGCGGCGAAGGTGAAATCCGAAAGAAAATCATCGAGGATGATCTGATTGAAGGCATTATCGCAATGCCTACCCAGCTTTTTTATAGCGTGACAATTCCTGTTACTCTGTGGTTCATTACAAAAGGTAAGAAACAGCCCGGCAAAACGCTGTTCATTGATGCCCGCAAGATGGGACATATGGTTGACCGTAAACATCGTGATTTTACAGATGAAGATATTCAGAAACTTGCAGATACCTTTGAAGCATTTCAGAATGGCACTTTGGAAGATGTTCAGGGATTCTGCAGGGAGGCAACACTTGTGGACATTGCAAAGCAGGATTATATTTTGACTCCTGGACGATACGTCGGCATTGAAGAACAGGAAGATGACGGAGAACCGTTTGAGGATAAAATGAATCGTCTGACTTCTGAGTTGTCGGAGATGTTCGCAAAATCCCATGAACTGGAGGATGAAATCAGAAAGAAGCTGGGGGCGATTGGGTATGAAATTTGATACAATAAAATTATCTGAACTTGCAGCAATTCAGACAGGACCATTCGGTAGCCAACTACACAAGGAGGATTACGTAGTTCATGGAACGCCTATCGTTACAGTAGAACATCTCGGAAGCAGAAAGTTTACAGAACAAAATCTTCCTTGTGTTTCAGACAAGGATAAAGAAAGGCTAAAAAAATACGTACTGAAAACAGGAGATATTGTTTTCAGCCGCGTAGGATCAGTTGATCGTTGCTCATATGTTAGTGCAGAATATGAAGGATGGATGTTTTCGGGGCGATGCCTTAGAGTACGACCTTGTGAAAAATTGAATCCAGAATATTTGTATTATTTCTTTTTATTGGAAAAAACAAAACAGTTTGTTCGTAATATTGCTACCGGTGCAACGATGCCATCTATTAATACGAAATTTATGGGAGAGATTCCAATAAGAGTCCCATCTCTGGATGCACAGAATAAGATCGCCAGTATTCTATGGATGATAGACGATAAAATTGAGTTAAATAAAAAGATAAACAAGAATTTAGCGACTTAAAGGTTAATGTCTGAGACATCCAATTCGCCAGACATCAACATAGGTAACAATGCATCTCGGATATCAGAAAGTCGTGAGTTTTCTGCTTCAAGCACTTCCTGCTGTTGGAAAATTGGAGTGCAAAAGGCATTGAACTTTTCGATAGTTTCGTTATCAGGAATTACAACAGGGACAGATTTCATACCTGCACCTGATATTTCCTTAAAAGTTGAACCCGAAGCCATCCCCTCGATGGTCGGCAATAAAAATTTCAGAAGATAATACATAAAGGATGTACCAACATTTTCATTTGGAACTACCGATTTGAATCCCTGATTAGTTGTTACTTCATTGGCAGCAATGGCAATGTATCCAATAGGTGCTCTGGAACTAAACAGAACTGTTCCGGTTGGCATTTTGGTTGCACTGCTCTTGTAAAATCCTAATTCTGAAATATCAATTTCACCGTGAGAGATAAATTTTGACTTATTAAGAGATAAATCCTTTGGAGTGATCCATGCTATGCCTTGCTCGGAGTAATATTCTGGCTTTGTTTTGGATGGGGTTCCACCTGCAACAACAGTTCCAAGGTCCGAAAGCATACCATCTTTCCATGTTGGATTAGCATTCTCAACAAATAATGAATGAAAAAGAGCTTCTGCTTGTTGCTCTAAATTCTTGTTTAACCTAAATACTCCTACCAACGGCAGGAGCTAAAGCCAATGGAACTGCCGTTGAGTCGTTCTCTGGAAAATAAATTTGAAGGAGAATGACCTATGAAACAACAGATTATTTCAGAGGTGGTGCAGCAAATGCTGCCACACCTCGACAACGCACAAATGCAGCAGTTGCAAAAAGTGCTTGAAAACACACTGTTTGGCTGTGAAATTACAGCACAGACAGAAAAGAAAGATATGAACGATAACCAAAAACTGATAGACGCTTTTGTTTCGGCAAAACGAATTGAAGGCTGTTCAGAGAAAACGCTGAAATATTACCGCACAACCATTGAAATGATGGTAGCTTCGACAGATAAAGGTATTCGCCATATACAGACGGAGGATTTGCGTTCCTATCTGACGGATTATCAGAGCAAGAACCAGTCCAGCCGTGTGACGATAGATAATATCCGCAGAATTCTGTCCAGTTTTTTCTCTTGGTTGGAGGATGAGGACTATATTTTGAAAAGCCCTGTTCGCCGCATCCATAAGGTGAAAACGGCAACCAACATCAAAGAAACCTACACAGATGAGGACTTGGAAAAAATGCGCGACAACTGCACAGAACTTCGTGATTTGGCAATGATTGATATGCTGGCCTCTACCGGAATGCGTATCGGTGAAATGGTTTTGCTGAATAAAGCGGACATCAATTTTAATGAGCGTGAATGTGTCGTTTTCGGTAAAGGCGATAAGGAACGCATTGTATACTTTGATGCTCGGACGAAGATTCATCTGCAAAACTACATTGATAGCAGAATGGATGATAATCCGGCATTGTTTGTTACTCTGCGTTCTCCGCATGAGAGAATCAAGATCGGCGGCATAGAATCCCGCCTGCGTGAAATGGGAAAACAGCTGGATATTCCCAAAGTTCATCCGCATAAGTTCCGAAGGACGCTTGCAACGATGGCAATTGACAAAGGAATGCCTATTGAGCAGTTACAGAAACTCTTGGGACATAAAAGAATAGATACGACCTTACAGTATGCAATGGTTAAGCAGAGCAATGTTAAGTTGGCTCATAAGAAATATATAGGCTAGAGGAGAAAAGGTATTGTGATTATTGAATTAGAGGAACTTGTTAAGAATGGAGAAATTGAAATAAAAACAGGACCATTTGGCACCCAACTAAAAGCGGCAGAATATGTTGAAAGTGGAACTCCAGTTCTAAATGTGAAAAATTTAGGATATTCAACAGTTGTAACAACAAAAGTAGATTATGTTGGTGAGAAGACACTTGAACGGTTATCTATGCACATACTTAAAGAGGGAGATATTGTATTTGGAAGAAAGGGGGCTGTTGATCGTCATGCCTACATAGGAGCAAATGAAGCGGGATGGATGCAGGGATCAGATTGTATCAGATTAAGAGTAAAAACAAACAAAATCAATCCACGATATTTATCATATTATTTTCTTACGCCTAAGCATAAAGCTTTCATGATAAGCATGTGCTCACATGGAACGACAATGGCATCCTTAAATCAAGGCATTTTGTCGAAAATAGAGATAGACTTGCCAGAACGGTGCATACAAGACCGTATAGTATCAATTATTGCAGTTTTGGATAAAAAAAGAAAAACAAATGAGAAGTTAAACAAGAATTTAGAGCAACAAGCTCAGGCAATTTACAGCCGTATGTTTATTGAGCACCGACAAGAAAGTTGGAGCACAGGGCAGCTGTCTGACCTAATCTCAGTTAAGTATGGAAAAGATCATAAAAAACTGGCTGACGGAAACTATCCAGTATATGGATCAGGCGGAATAATGCGATATGTAGAAAAGCCTCTCTATACTGGCGAATCTGTTCTAATTCCCCGTAAAGGAACTCTCAACAATATCATGTATGTCAATGAAGCGTTCTGGTCGGTAGACACCATGTTCTATACCGAGATGCTGCGTCCTAATATTGCAAAATTTGTGTACCATTTTGTAAAAAGCAAAGATCTGGCTTCACTGAATGCTGGCTCTGCTGTACCGAGCATGACAACCAATATTCTTAACGCAATGCAACTATATATTCCTGACGAAAAAACATTAGAAAAGTTTGAGAATATAGTTTCGCCAATGTATAGTGCAATGCAGGAAAACACAAAAGAATCCAAGATTCTTGCCAATACTCGTGATGCACTTCTGCCAAAACTTATGTCCGGCGAGCTTGATGTCTCTGACATCGATCTTTAAGCCGCTAAATTCTTGTTTACCACGAAAAATGTAACGAAAAAAGGAGTGATTAACCTATGGCTGGCTTTTATACCGAAGCAGACTATGAAAATTCTGTTATAGAGCTATTTCAGAATATGGGGTATCGGCATGTCTATGCTCCTGATTTGGAGCGGGACTTCAAAAGCCCCCTGTATGAAGATAAATTAGACGAAACACTGCATCGTTTGAATCCGGATATGCCGGAGGACGCAATTCACGATGCTTTGTATAAGCTGAGAAATTTTGAAAATGCGGAAATTGTGCAGAAAAACGCTCTTTTTATGGATTACATTCAGCACGGTGTAGAAGTGCGTTATTTTGTCAAGGGTGAGGAACGCTCCGGCTTGGTATATCTTGTTGATTACAAGAATCCGGACAACAACTCCTTTATTGTGGCGAACCAGTGGACATTTATTGAGAACAGCACCAAACGCCCTGACGTACTGCTATTTTTGAATGGTATGCCGGTAGTCCTTGTGGAACTGAAATCTCCCTCTCGTGAGGAAACGGATGCATCCGAAGCATACACACAGATTCGCAACTATATGCATGAGATTCCTTCCATGTTTATTTATAACTGTATCTGTGTTATGAGTGACCTTATGACATCGAAAGCTGGTACAATTACTTCTGGCGAAGATCGCTTCATGGAATGGAAAACGAAGGACGGCGGCTATGAAAATACACAGTATGCTCAGTTCGATACATTTTTTGAGGGTATTTTTGAAAAAGAACGTTTACTGGATATTATCAAGAACTTTATCTGTTTCTCCAATGAAGGAACCAAACAGTTCAAGATATTAGCAGGTTATCACCAGTATTTTGCTGTCAATAAGGCAGTACTTTCCACGAAACACGCAACGGAGACAGACGGCAAGGGTGGTGTATTCTGGCATACACAAGGCAGCGGCAAATCGCTGTCGATGGTGTTTTATGCCCATTGTCTGCAAGATGCTTTGGATAGCCCGACCATCGTAGTTATCACAGATCGCAACGACCTGGATGACCAGCTTTACAGGCAATTTGCCAAGTGCAAGGATTTTCTGCGTCAAGACCCAGTTCATGCCGAAAGCCGGGTGCATTTGAAAGAATTACTGGACGGTAGAAAAGCAAACGGCATTATTTTTACCACGATGCAGAAATTTGAGGAATCCTTTGATTGCCTTTCTGAGCGCAGAAATATTGTGGTTATGGCGGATGAAGCTCATCGTGGGCAGTACGGTTTGAAAGAAAAGGTCGATGTCAAGACAGGTGAAATCAAAATCGGTTCTGCTCGTATTATCCGCAATGCTCTGCCGAATGCAACTTTTATCGGATTTACCGGAACACCGATTTCTATGAAAGACCGCAATACTCGTGAAGTGTTTGGTGACTACATAGATATTTACGACATGACACAGGCAGTTGAAGATGGTGCTACTCGTCCAGTATATTACGAAAGCCGTGTTATCAAGCTGAAACTGGATGAGCAGACTTTGAAGCTCATTGACCAAGAATATGACATTATGGCAAAAAATGCTGATCCAGAGGTTATCGAAAGGAGCAAAAAAGAACTGGGGAAGATGGAAGCCATTCTTGGCAATGAGAAAACTATCAACTCCCTTGTGGACGATATTTTGAATCATTATGAAAATTATCGTGCGAATCTGCTCACAGGTAAGGCAATGATCGTAGCATACTCACGCCCTATTGCCATGAAGATATATGAGCGTATCTTGCAACTTCGTCCCGGATGGACGGATAAGGTTGCTGTTGTTATGACAGGTAGTAACAAAGATCCAGAAGAATGGAATAAAATCATCGGCAATAAACACCATAAGGATGAGCTGGCAAAGGAGTTTAAGGATAATGATAGTCCGCTGAAGATTGCCATTGTCGTGGATATGTGGCTTACAGGATTTGATGTGCCATCTCTTGCAACCATGTATGTGTACAAGCCGATGCAGGGGTATAATCTGATGCAGGCTATTGCCAGAGTAAACCGTGTATTTGGAGATAAGGAAGGCGGTCTGATTGTCGATTATGTTGGCATTGCGTCTGCATTGAAGCAGGCAATGAATGACTACACTACTCGCGATAGGAAGAATTACGGTGATACCGATGTTGCCAAGGTTGCATATCCGAAGTTCCTTGAGAAACTGTCTATCTGTCGGGATTTGTTCCACGGTTATGATTATTCCAAGTTTATGACAGGTACGGATTTGGAACGTTCCAAGGCAATCAGCGGTGCGGTCAACTTTATTGTCGCTGTGAATAAAGAACAGGAACGAGAGGATTTCCTGAAAGAGGCATTGCTGCTCAGGCAAGCATTGTCGCTGTGTTCCTCTCTGGCAGAAAAAGAGCTGCGTGTGGAAGCGGCATTCTTTGAATCCGTTCGTGTGCTTGTTACAAGATTGATGAATCAGGGAGAGGGGAAGAAAATTTCTCTGCCAGAAATGAATGCTCGCATTAACGAGCTTCTGAAAGCCAGTGTTCAGAGCGAAGGCGTCATTAACCTTTTCTCAGATATAAATCAGGAATTTTCGCTCTTTGATCCAAAGTTCCTTGAGGAAATCTCTAAAATGAAGGAGAAAAACCTTGCTGTAGAGCTGTTAAAAAGGCTGATTGCGGAACAGGTGCAGATTTACCGTCATACAAATGTGGTAAAATCGCAGAAATTCAGTGAAATTATACAGCGTGCTATGAATGCGTATCTGAATGGAATGTTGACCAATGAACAGGTTATTGAAGAATTGCTGAATCTGGCAAAACAGATTGCGACAGCTCATAAAGAGGGAGACAAGCTTGGACTGACTGCTGATGAACTGGCATTTTATGATGCGCTGACAAAGCCGGAGGCCATTAAGGATTTCTATGAAAACGAAGAACTGATTGCCATTACAAAGGAACTGGCAGATACACTGCGTAAGAACAGAACAATAGATTGGCAGAAACGGGATTCTGCCAGAGCGAAAATGCGTATGATGATTAAGCGGTTGCTCAAAAAGCATCGCTATCCGCCGGAAGGAATGGATGATGCAGTGCAGACCGTGATGACACAGTGTGAGCTATGGACAGATAATAATGATATGGAGAATTACGCTGAGAATAGCAAGGTGTATACCTATTCTCCGAAAACGGAATTGGGTATGGTTGCTGAAGACACGGCACCGTATGGGAAATAGATGTATAAGTAAGTAAGGGGATGCCTATATTATATTCAAAATCAAAAACATTGTTAAAGAAATATCTTTACTTTATTTAAGGGGTAAGTTATAATAATTCTGCTTAAAAGAATAAATGTGCCAAGTGCTGAAAAATATATAAAATTTATACTATTTTCAGAAGAGGGAATCAGGTGAGAATCCTGAACGATCCGGTCACTGTATTCAGTTATGCCACATTCATATCCATTGCATTTTTATGTGAGAAGGGAATGGGGATTTAAGCTGTAAGCCAGGAAACCTGCTTGGTTCATAGAAAGAAACTTCCGTGTAAAGTGCTGTCTTTCGTATCATGTTTTTTTGTGATGCCCGCTTTTTCATGGAAGCGGACTTTTTTCTTTTAAAAACAAAAAAACAAAAGAAAAAATAAGGAGAAAAAGCATGAAAAACATGAAAACAGCAGCAGGAATGTTATGTCTGGCAGGAATTCTCAGCCTGGGAATGGGAACAACTGTATTTGCGGAGGATGGAGACAGCCATTATCCCGTAACAATCACAACCTACAATTATGAGAACGAACCGGTTGAAATGACTTTTGAGAAAGCTCCGGAGAAAGTATTTGCATATGCAAACTCCAATATCGAAGAGCTTCTGGCACTTGGTCTCGGTGATAAGATCGTAGCTGCTTACGGTCTGGACGGTGATGTGCGTGAGGATTTAAAAGATGAATTTGACAAGATTCAGTATATGGATACCAAGCCATCCAAAGAGGAAGTTGTTGCAATGGAGCCTGATTTTATTGCGGCATGGTATTCTTCTTTCAGTGATGACTGGCTTTCGGATGTAAGCTTCTGGCAGGAGAGAGATGTAAATACATACATGTCCCTGAACAGTGCTGCAAAGGGACCGGCTTCTGAGTTCCCACGTACAATTGAAGACGAATATGAGGATATCCTGAACCTTGGCAAGATCTTTGATTGCGAAGACAAGGCAGAGGAAATCGTTGATCAGATGAAGGGTGAGATTGATAAAGTAAAAGAGCATGTAGAAGGAACAGACCCGTTATCCGTAGCAGTTCTTGAGGATGAGGGAGATTCCTTCCGCGTATATGGAACAGAGACACTTGGCGGAAATATTCCGGAGACACTTGGTGCAGAGCTGAAGCTTGGTGCAGAGAACTCTGAAAACGTTGGTGCAGAGGATCTGATTGCAGCTGATCCGGATGTATTATTCATGATTAATTATGATGGATTTATGACAGCTGATGAGGCAATCGCTGATATTACAGATAACCCTGCATATGCAAGCCTTTCTGCAGTTAAGAACAACAAAGTATTTTCTGTAAATCTGAACGAGGTATACTGCAGCGGTGTCAGAACCTATGATGGAATTATGACATTTGCAAAAGCATTATATCCGGATCTGTACGAATAAAATGAAAAGAAAACCGGATTTTAAAAATGGAATTTTTCATGGAAAGCCGATCTATGTGCTGGCGGTGATATTACTGACTGTGCTTCTGGTGATATCCATTCTGACTGCAGTTACCATTGGTTCTGTAGATCTTTCTGTGAAAGATGTGTATAGTGTAATTTTGTATAAAGTATTTGGAATCGGGGATCCGGAGATTTATGGTGTAGGAGCCATGTCTGATATTGTGTGGTTTATCCGCCTTCCCCGTATTCTTCTTGCAACAGCCGTTGGCATGGGTCTGGCAGTTGCAGGTGTGGTAATGCAGGCCATTGTGAAAAATCCGATCGCAGATCCGTATATTCTTGGTATTTCCTCTGGTGCATCTCTTGGTGCAACAGTGGCAATCTTTCTTGGAGTTGGAGCCGTATTTGGCTCCAACTCTATTGGAATCTGTGCATTTATCGGAGCCTTCCTTATTTCTGTACTGGTACAGATCACTGCAAATATAGGAGGCCGGGCAAATTCGGTCCGACTTCTGCTTGCAGGTACAGCACTTGGAAGTGTGTGCAGTGCATTTTCAAACTTTGTTGTCTATATTGCGGGCGACAGAGATGGAATCCAGACAGTTACTTTCTGGCTGATGGGAAGTCTGGCAGGCGCGAAATGGGAAAATCTGGCTGTGATTATTCCCTGCGTTTTTATAGCAACCCTGTTTTTCTGCACCCAGAGCCGTATTCTCAATATGATGCTGCTTGGAGATGAGGTATCCATCACATTAGGCACTGACCTGCACAGATATCGTCAGGTGTATCTTGTGGTGACAGCATTGCTGATTGGTTTTGTGGTATATTCCGCAGGTATCATTGGATTTGTAGGACTCATTATTCCTCATGTGGTAAGAATGTTCTTTGGAACAGATCATAAGAAAATGCTTCCACTGTCAGCACTTAGCGGTTCCATTTTCCTGATTTGGGCAGATGTTGCTTCCAGGATCATTATTCCAAAGAGCGAAGTTCCCATCGGAATCCTGGTATCCATGATCGGAGCACCTTGCTTTATTTATCTGCTGGTACGCAGATCTTATGGATTCGGAGGTGAGAAATCATGAAACTGACAGCTTCTGATATCCATGTAGAGCTTGGCGGAAATGAGATCCTTAAGGGAATTGACGCAGCCATAAAGGAAAAGGAATTTGTAGGAATCATAGGACCAAACGGAAGTGGAAAAAGTACACTGCTGAAATGTATTTACCGTGTACTTAAGCCTGATACCGGCGTGATCATGCTGGATGGAAAACCGCTGAACGAATATAAGGTAAAGGATTCTGCAAAAGCACTGGCAGTGGTGTCCCAGCACAACTACTATAATTTTGAATTTTCCGTACAGGAAATTGTAATGATGGGAAGGGCTCCTCATAAGAAAACTATGGAACGGGATAATGCCGAGGATTATAAGATCGTGGAAGAGTGTCTGGAAAAAGTGGGAATGCTTCCCTATCGGCACCGTGTTTTTTCCAGTCTGTCTGGCGGTGAGCAGCAGCGAATCATTCTGGCAAGAGCTCTGGCGCAGAAAACGGACTGTCTGATCCTGGATGAGCCTACCAACCATCTTGACATCAAATACCAGCTTCAGCTTCTGGATATTGTAAAAAGTCTCGGGATTACTGTGATCGGTGCTTTGCATGATCTGAATATTGCAGCAGCATATTGCGACCGGATCTATGCCATGAAGAACGGTCGTCTGGTGGCTTGCGGAACTCCGGAAGAAGTCATTACAGAAGATTTTATACATATGTTGTATGAAGTAGATGCAACTGTAAAAAAGGATGAATACGGCATGCTGAATGTTACATACCATCCTTTGCATGTGAAAAAATAAAGGAAAAGTGGAGGAAATCTGAATGAGCGATACAGCAAAAAAAGGGATCCTTGTAGTCAGCTTTGGCACCAGTCACGAGGACACCAGAGTAGTGACCATTGATGCAATTGAAAAAGAAATTGGAGCTGCTTTTACAGATTGTAAAGTTTATCGCGCATGGACAAGCAAGATGATCCTTGCCAGAATTTCAAAGAGAGATCATATTCACTATGACAATGTGACAGAAGCAATGGAGCGTATGAGAACAGATGGAATCACAGAGGTGATCGTCCAGCCTACGCATGTAATGAACGGTGTGGAAAATGACCTTATGAAAAAGGATGTTCTGGCGTGTGCGGATCATTTCCAATCTGTGAAATTCGGAGCTCCTCTGCTTACAACAGAAGAAGACAATGAGTATGTGGTGAAAGCGGTTGCAGATGAGTTCCCTGTAATTAAGGATAAGGAAACGGCACTTGTGCTTATGGGGCATGGAACCGAGCACTACGCAAATGCCGTTTATGCCGCACTGGATTACAGATTCAAGGATATGGGATATGAAAATGTGATCGTAGGAACTGTGGAAGGTTATCCTGAAATTGACCAGGTCCTGAAACAGCTTGGAAAATGCGGGGTAAAAAAAGTGGTAATCGCACCGTTTATGATCGTTGCCGGTGACCATGCGAAAAATGACATGGCAGGAGAGGAAGAAGACTCCTGGAAAAATATCATCAGCAAAGCTGGCTATGAAGTGCAGACAGTTCTGAAAGGACTGGGGGAATATGAAAGTATTCGAAAACTCTTTGTGGAACATGCGAGGGAAGCGGTATGATTAAAATTGGAACACTGACCTGCCTTCATTCCAATAATGTCTGTGCCAGAGTGGGATGCCTGAAGGCCTTTCAGAATCGCAGTGACTTTTTTGATGGATATTCTCCGGACACACTTCTGGGAGCAATGATGACCTGTAATGGATGCAAAAGTGCAAATCCCAAAGAACCGGATGTAGATGAGGGAATTCTGGAAAAAATAGACAGGCTGGTCAGCGAAGAAATTAAGGTGATGCATGTGGGAGCCTGTCGTCTGGACAGGGAGAAAAAAGAGTGCCCAAGAATTGCCAAAATCTGTGAGATGATAGAATCCAGGGGAATCCAGGTGGTAAGAGGAACTCACAGAGAATCCTGAAACAGGATAGAGAAATCGTATAGGGAAAACTTCCAGGCAGATTGTGGAAAATAGTCCGTCTGGAAGCTTTTTTATTGCTGTGTTTTGCCTGGCTTTATTGACAATATACGCAGGAATTAGTAAAATGAGCGGTGGCAGAAAATGATATTTAAGGAGAATTACATAAGATGAGTATTTCTATGATTGGAATAGACCATAGTATGGCTCCCGTAGATATACGAGCCTTGTTTGCATTTACCAGAAAAAATGCAGGGGAGGCTATGGAAAAATTAAAGGAACAGCGGGGAATAGACGGCTGTATTATTCTTTCTACATGCAATCGCCTGGAGATATGGGCAAGTGTGGATGATGAGGCAGAGCTTTCTTTATATAAAGAGCTTTGTAAACTGAAAAATATTAATGATGATCAGTACGAGATATATTTTACAAAGCGTGAAGGCCATGCTGCTGTGGAACATCTGTTTTACCTTGCATCCGGTCTGAAATCCCAGATACTTGGAGAAGATCAGATTCTTACTCAGGTAAAAGATGCACTGGGAATTGCCAGAGAGCATTTTACAACAGATGGAGCCCTTGAAGTGCTTTTCCGAATGGCTGTAACAGCAGGAAAAAAGATTAAAACGGAGGTACCATTTTCTCATGGAAATCCGTCTGTGATCCATCAGGCGATAGAAATGCTTGACAGACAGGGCTATTACGTACAGGATAAGGTCTGCATGGTGATCGGAAATGGGGAAATGGGAAAGGTTGCAGCCCAGGCTCTTATGGAAGCCGGTGCAGATGTGACTGTAACCGTGCGTCAGTATCGCAGCGGAATGGTGAATATTCCATTTGGATGTAAACGAATTAATTATGGCGAAAGAATGGACTATCTGCCTAAGTGTGATCTTGTAGTCAGTGCTACGGCAAGTCCGAATTTTACTTTGCGTGAGGAACTGTTTGAAAATCTGGAACTGGAAAAAAGTATTGTTCTCATTGATCTGGCAGTTCCAAGGGATATTGAACCGGAGGTTGGAAAATTCGAAGGGATAACCTTGTTTGATATGGATAGCTTCCGCATGGAAGAAACTCCGGCTGAGCTTCAGGAAAATCTTGAGGCGGCAGGACTGATCGTGAGAGATCAGATGGATGAATTTTTTAAATGGTTAGATGGTAAGGAACTGATACCAAGAATTCAGGAAATCAAAGAGAATGCAGTGAATGACTTTAACCTGCGGATCATGAAGCCATTGAAAAACACACAGATGGATGAGCAGGAAAAAGAGAAGTTGATAAATGCAGTGGATACTGCAATGGGGAAGGTTATAAATAAAATGCTGTTTGCATTGAGAGACAGTGTGAATGAGAAAGCATTTCTGGAATGTGTAGCAGGACTGGAGAAAACATATGAAAAATAAGCGCTATTTCCCACTGTATGTGGATCTATCGGATAAGAACATTGTGGTAGTGGGTGGGGGAACCATTGCCACAAGAAGAGTGAAAGCATTATTATTATTTACCAGGAATATTACAGTAATTGCGCCGAAGATGACAGCAGATCTCTGGGAACTGGGCAAGCTGGGAAAAATTCAGATCCAGCCCCGTCCTGTGAAAAAATCGGATTTCTCTATGGCTTATATGGTGCTGGCTGTTACGAATAACAGTGAGCTAAATGAGGAAATTTACCGTACCTGTAAAGAAGAGGGAATTTATGTAAATGTTGCAAGTGATAAGAATTTGTGCGATTTTTACTTTCCCGGAATTTGTCTGAAGGATGATATTGTAGTGGGAATCACGGCCAGCGGTGTCAATCACAAAAAGGCTAAGGCAGTAAGAGAAAAAATGCAGGCACTTCTGGAAGAACTGGAAAAAGATGAGGATAGTTATGAATAAAAAAGTTGTGATCGGAAGCAGGGAAAGCAAGCTTGCCGTACTGCAAAGCCAGATGGTGAAGGATTATATTGTATGCAGGCATCCGCAAATGGATGTGGAAATCCTGACCATGAAGACTACAGGAGACAAAATACTGGACCGTACTCTGGATAAGATTGGAGGAAAAGGCCTTTTTGTAAAGGAACTGGATCGGGCGCTTTTAGAGGGCAGAAGTCAGCTTTCTGTTCATAGCCTGAAGGATATGCCTATGGAAGTCCCGGAAAAGCTCCCCATACTTGCTTTTTCAAAAAGGGAAGACGTAAGAGATGTGCTGGTTCTCCCAAAAGGCTGTGATGTTCTGGATCCTTTGAAGCCTATCGGTTGTTCCAGCCTTCGCAGAAAGCTGCAGCTGAAAGAAATTTACCCGGATATGCAGGTGAAAAGTATTCGTGGAAATCTTCAGACCAGACTGGAAAAGCTGGATAGTGGAGAATATTCTGCGTTAGTTCTTGCAGCCGCCGGTTTGAAACGTCTGGGGCTTGAAAACAGGATCAGCAGGTATTTTGATACAGAAGAAATGATTCCGGCAGCGGGACAGGGAATTCTTGCAGTTCAGGGAATTGATGGTCTGGATTATGAGTTTCTGAAAGGGTATGATGATTTGCAGGCCCATCAGGCTGCAACAGCAGAGAGAGCCTTTGTAAAATATTTAAATGGCGGATGTACCTCTCCGGTAGCTGCCTATGGAGAAATCAAAGATGGTCAGTTGAAACTTACCGGTCTTTACTATGAAGAAAAGACTGGACATTATCTGAAAGGATATAAAACAGGAAATCCTTCAGATGCAGAAAAACTGGGAACTTCTCTTGCAAAAGAACTGCAGGAGCGCTGCAAAGTGGAATACAAAGAGTCTGGCTTGCAGGAAGACAACAAAAAAGAACCGGGAAAAGTCTGGCTGGTGGGAGCTGGTCCTGGAGATGTGGGGCTTTTTACAATGAAAGGTGCCCAGGTTCTGGAACAGGCAGATGTGGTTGTTTATGACAGCCTGGTAGGACAGGGAATCCTGACCAGAATTCCTGCTTCTGCAAAACTGATCAATGTGGGAAAACGTGCTGGCCACCATACTATGTCCCAGGAGAAGATTAACCAGGTTCTTGCTGATGAGGCAAAAAAGGGCAACCGGGTAGTACGTCTGAAAGGCGGCGATCCTTTCCTTTTTGGACGAGGAGGAGAGGAACTGGAGCTTCTCACAAAGGAGGGCATTCCTTATGAAGTAGTTCCTGGTGTGACTTCCCCGATTTCCGTACCTGCATATAACGGAATTCCTGTGACACATCGGGATTTCTGTTCGTCTGTCCATGTTATCACCGGACATAAGCGCAAGGGAATGGAGTATGACATTGATTTTGAGGCGCTGGTACATACGAAAGGAACTCTTGTTTTTCTCATGGGAATCACTGCCATGGAGGATATCTGCAGTGGCCTTATGAAAGCTGGAATGGATCCGGATATGCCGGCTGCTGTTTTATCCAAGGGTACTACGGCTGGTCAGCAAAGAGTCGTGGCAACTGTCGCTACATTAAAGACAGCCTCTGATCAGGCGAAAATCCAGACACCGGCCATTATTGTGGTAGGAAAGGTCTGCACTTTGGCAGATGATTTTGCCTGGTATGAGAAATTACCTCTGGCAGGCTGGAAGATTCTTGTCACCCGGCCAAAGGAGAATATTTCCAGAACTGCGGCCCTTCTTCGGGAGAAAGGTGCAGAAGTACTGGAACTTCCATCCATCAGTATTATCCCTCTGGAGGATCAGAGCAGACTGTACCAGGCCTTTTCTCATATCCGCAGCTATGACTGGCTGGTATTTACAAGTCCTGCAGGCGTGGAAGTTTTCTTCAGGCAAATGGAGAAAAAGAAGATCGACCTGCGTTCTCTTGGAAATGCAAAAATCGCGGTGATCGGTGAGGGCACAAAGAAGAAATTTCTGGAAAGAGGAATCTATCCGGATTTCATGCCTTCTGTTTATGATGGAAATACCCTTGGAAAAGAACTTGGCGCTCTTTTAAATGGAACAGAAAAGATTCTGATTCCAAGAGCCTCCCTTGGAAACAAGGAGCTGGCAGAAGAACTGAAAAAAACAGGTGCACAGGTGGATGATATTCCGACTTACGAGACCGGATATGTAAGCTGTCCTCTTATTAATGAGAAAAGAGAATTTGAAGAGGGCACCATTGACCTGGCTGTATTTACCAGTGCTTCCACAGTGAAAGGCTTTGTGGAGAGTACCAAAGGACTTGATTATTCCAGGGTTCGTGCTGCATGTATTGGAAAACAGACTCGTGCAGCGGCGGATTCTTATGGAATGCAGACATATATGTCAGAAAAAGCAACCATCGACAGTCTGATCGAACTGGTTGAGACACTGAAGAGGAGTGAAGAAAAATGGAACTGATTAAGAGACCTAGAAGATTAAGGGGCAGTGCAAATTTGCGAAAAATGGTGAGAGAGACCAGAATGGACAAATCTTCTCTTATCTATCCGCTGTTTGTAATGGAAGGAAATGGAATCCAGGAAGAGATTCCTTCCATGGAAGGGCAGTACCGTTACAGCCTGGACCGTCTTCCCTATAAGCTGGAGCAGTTGGAAAAAGCAGGGGTAAACAGCATTATGCTTTTTGGAATCCCGGCTCATAAGGATGAAGTCGGAAGCGGCGCTTACGCTCAGGATGGTATTGTACAGAAGGCACTTCGGGAAGCAAAGAGCAGATTTCCAGAGATGTATTATGTGACAGATGTGTGCATGTGTGAATATACCTCTCACGGTCACTGCGGCGTTCTTTGCGGCCATGATGTTGACAACGACAAGACATTGGAGCTTCTGGCAAAAACAGCTCTGTCTCATGCGCAGGCTGGCTCTGATATGATCGCGCCTTCCGATATGATGGACGGACGTGTAGCTGCCATCCGTAAAGAACTGGATCTGGGCGGTTATACCAATATTCCAATCATGTCTTATGCGGTGAAATACGCTTCTGCGTTCTATGGCCCGTTCCGTGATGCAGCCGGAAGTGCTCCTGCTTTTGGAGACCGCAAGAGCTATCAGATGGATTTCCACAATAGAAGAGAGGGAATGAAAGAAGCTCTTATGGATATTGAAGAAGGCGCTGATATTATTATGGTGAAGCCTGCCATGTCTTATCTTGATATGGTATCTGAGATCTCCAAGGCTGTGAATGTTCCGGTAGCTGCCTATAGTGTAAGTGGTGAGTATGCCATGGTGAAGGCGGCGGCAAAGATGGGCTGGATCGACGAAGAGCGGATCATTGGAGAAATGGCGGTGGGAGCTTATCGTGCAGGTGCCCAGATTTATATCACTTATTTTGCAGAAGAAATTGCAAAAATGATGGAGGAAGGGAGAATCGGATAATGACAAAGTCTGAGAAGCTTTTTGAGAGAGCGGTAAAAAGAATCCCCGGCGGTGTAAACAGTCCGGTGCGTGCATATGGCGCTATAGGAGAAGCACCGAGATTTATTGAACGTGCAGATGGCTGCTATATTTATGATGTAGATGGCAACCGCTATATTGATTACATAGATTCCTGGGGACCAATGATCCTGGGACACAATTTTCCTGCAATACGGGAAAGTGTTCTGAAGGCCTGTGAAAAAGGTCTGAGCTTTGGATGCGCTACAGAGATCGAAGTGGAAATGGCTGAATTTATCTGTGACAGAATCCCGCATGTGGATATGATCCGAATGGTCAATTCTGGTACAGAGGCTGTTATGAGTGCAATCCGTGTTGCAAGAGGTTATACGGGGAAAAATAAGATCATCAAATTTGCAGGCTGCTATCATGGACACAGTGATGCCATGCTGGTAAGCGCAGGTTCCGGTGTGATGACAAGTGGTGTGCCGGACAGTGCCGGTGTTCCAAAAGGCTGTACAGAGGATACTATGCTGGCAGTTTACAACGATCTTGGCAGTGTGGAGACTCTTTTTCAGCAGGCAGAGGGTCAGGTGGCAGCAGTGATCGTGGAAGCAGTTGGAGCCAACATGGGTGTAGTTCCGCCAAGGGAAGGATTTCTGCAGGGACTTCGCGCTCTTTGCGACCAATACCATGCCCTTCTTATTTTTGATGAGGTGATTACCGGATTCCGACTTGCATTTGGCGGCGCAGCACAGTATTTTGGTGTAACACCGGATCTGGTTACTTATGGAAAAATCATTGGTGCCGGAATGCCGGTAGGTGCATATGGCGGAAGAAGAGATGTGATGGAATTGGTTGCTCCGGCAGGAAAAGTATATCAGGCAGGTACTTTAAGCGGAAATCCGGTAGCTATGGCTGCCGGGCTTACCCAGCTGAAATATTTGTATGACCATCAGGAAATTTACACGGAACTGGAGAAAAAGGGAGAGCTTCTCTACGGTGGAATGGGAAAAATCGTGAAAGAAAAAGGTCTGAATTACCAGATGAATTATGTGGGCTCTCTTGGAAGCCTGTTCTTTACGGGACAGCCTGTTGTAGATTATGTTTCCGCAAAATCTTCTGACACAGTGGCATTTGCAGAATATTTCAAAAAAATGCTGAATATGGGAATTCATATGGCTCCGTCCCAGTTTGAAGCCATGTTCCTGTCAGCGGCTCATACAGATGAAATTATTATGGAAACTCTGGATGCAGTAAAGCTTGTTCTTTGAAAATGTGTGTGGTATAATTTAGACACAATTACATAAAAGAAACCAGAATACGAGTTGCTGTAATAAAATGCGGCTGTAATAAATGAACCGTGGCAGAGGATTTACTGATATAGAGAATGCAGTAATATTCAGAGCTGCACAGTGACCCGCTACGCTGTAAAAAAGATCGGAAGAACAGCGTGAACGGATGGTTTCCAGAAAGAGACTGTAGGAGGCTAGACAAATGGGTAAGAAATATGTGGCTTATGTAGGAACCTATACTCACGGAACCAGCAAGGGAATTCAGGTTTATGACGTGAACCTGGAAGAAGGTACTCTCACAGAGAGAAGTGAAGTGGAAGTAAGTAATGCGTCTTATACCGCGGTATCCAAGAATGGAAAATACCTTTATTCTATCGAGGATGAGGGCGTTGCGGTATTCAAGCGTGATCATAATGGCGATTTGGCACGTATCAACAGCGTGGATATTGATGGCATGAGAGGTTGTTTCCTTGCTACAGACGTAGATGGCAAATATCTTTACGTAGCAGGTTATCACGATGGAAAGGTAACCGTTGTACACACTCATAAGGATGGACGTCTTGGAAGTGTTATGGACGGTGTTTTCCACACTGGTCTTGGAAGTGTTGCAGAGCGTAACTTCCGTCCTCACGTAAACTGTGTACGTCCTACTCCGGATAATAAATATCTCTGCGCAGTAGATAATGGAATTGACCAGATCAAGGTCTATCGTATTAATAAGCGGACAGATAAGCTGGAGCTGGTGGATATTGTAAGATGCCCGAGAGAGAGCGGACCGCGTATTATCCGTTTCAGCGCAGATGGACGTTATGCATATGTTCTGTTTGAGCTGAGCAATGAGATTAAAGTGTACAGCTACAATGGAGAGGGTGATACTCCGGAGTTTGAGCTGCTTCAAAGTGTTTCCACCCTTGCGAAGAAGGAAGACGGAAGCGTATCTCATAATGCCGCATCAGGTCTTGCTCTTGCACCGGATGGCAAGCATTTATTCTGCACTACAGCAGGTGAGAATACAGTAGGTATGTTTGAGGTAGATGGTGAGACTGGTCTTCTGGATCGTAAATTTGTTCTTCCTGTAAGTGGTGATTATCCGAAAGACCTTGTTATTTTCCCGGATAATCAGCACATTGCCGTTGCCAACCACTCCAGCAACAGCATTACAACCTTCAAGGTTGACTACGAGAAGAACATCATTATGATGAAGGGCAAACCACGTAAGATCGAGACCCCGAACTGTATCAATATCTGGCCGGTACCGGATGGAGAGGATATTGAGGATATAGAGGCCTGATAAATTCTGATTGACAAACAGGAAATGCTGTATTATACTTTTTTGATGTTGTGTTGAGAATTGAATAAAACGACCATTTTGGTGCCTGGTGGAAATTAAAATAAATTCTAGCAGGTCAAACGGGAAACAGGTGAAAATCCTGTGCTATGCCGTAGCTGTAACAGTTGAGTAAGCTTTCGAAACCACTGAATTTTTATCGGGAAGGGAAAGCATTATGATGACACTGGAGCCAGAATACCGGCCAGAATGAAGAACTTTTGCTGCGGGGCACGGTATAGGGGTTGGTTTTATATAACAGGATTATTATGTCATTAAGCCGCTGCGTTAGCAGCGGCTTTTTCACGCTTTTATTACATGAATTCCCTGATTTGGCAGAAGTTTATGCTATTGGAAAGGATAAACACAAATGGCAGAATTGTTAAAGAATATTCAGTCATATTGGGATATGAGAGCTGGAGGATTTTCAGATGCCAGTATGGAAGAAAGAAAAACAGAACCTGGAGAGAGATGGGAAAATATTTTCAAAAATTCTCTCAAAGCGGGATGCCATGTATTAGATGATGGGTGTGGCGCTGGCTTTTTTACCACTTTGCTTGCTTCGATGGGATTTCAGGTGACTGCGGTAGATTATAGCACAAAAATGCTGGAAGAAGTCAGAAGAAATCTGGAGACAGAAGGACTTAAAGCAGAACTTCATCAGATGGATGTGCAAAGCTTAGAATTTGCTGATAATTCCTTCGACGCAGTGGTATCAAGAAATGTATTCTGGAACCTGGAGCATGCAGATAAAGCTTATGAGGAAGCGTACAGGGTTCTAAAAAAAGATGGAATTCTAATTCTGGAAGATGGAAATTATTATCGCCGTTTTTTTAGTGATAAGTATCAGAAAGCCTATGATGAGTTTCAGCGGGGACATCAAAAAGAAGAACAAGGGTGCCATGCGCGACATAATAAAGAAAATGTAGATTTTTCCATTATGGATGAAATTGCAAAGAAATTGCCAATGAGTCAGGTAGATCGACCTGCCTGGGATTTTAATAAACTTGTAGAAACAGGATTTCATAAAATACAGGTGGAAATAGCTGGCAGCCCTTTACCGATGAGTTTTTGTATTGTAGCACAGAAAGGCTGAAAAAGTGAAAAGAGAGATTATAAAACGACTGATTTCACTTGTGATTATTTTGTTTGGGCTGTCTCTGATGACCTTTGGACTTACATATATTTTGCCGTCAAATCCAGCTGAACAGCTGGCAGAATCTATGGGTGCAGGTCATGACCGGGAGGTAATCGCAAAGATTGAAGAAAAATACGGATTAGACAAATCTTTTGGAGAGCAGTATGTGAACTGGCTGAAGGGTGCGTTACATGGCGATTTCGGAATGTCGGTAAAATATGCACAGCCCGTTTCCCAGGTATTAGGAAGAAAACTCCCCAATACGGTTAAACTGGCAGTTGCATCGTTTATTCTGATGATATTAATTTCTTTTCCGTTAGGAATTTTATCAGCAGTATATAAGGATAAAAAGGCTGATTATATTATTCGGTTTATGTCTTTTATTGGAATTTCACTGCCTAGCTTCTGGGTTGGTATGATGATGATCTATTTTTTTGCAGTTAAGATGCACTGGCTGCCTGTGGGGGGATCAGATTCTTTTAAAAGTCTGATCATGCCGTCTGTAACACTTTCGTTAAGCATGAGTGCGTACTACATAAGACGGATCAGGGCGGTAATGGTCGAGCAGATGAATGAGGAATATATAAATGGCTGTCAAGCAAGGGGAATTGGAAGGGTTCGTACAATTTTCTTTCATGTGCTGCCAAATTCCCTGCTTACTGTAGTGACAATGCTCGGCATGTCATTTGGAGGATTACTTGGTGGAACAATGATCGTTGAAACGGTCTTTAGCTGGAATGGAATCGGCAGCGCAGCAGTGGCTGCGATTTCCGGCAGAGATTACCAGCTGATCCAGGGATATGTTATGTGGATGGGATGTATTTATGTACTGGTGAATCTTTTGGTAGATATATCTTACCAGTGGCTTGATCCAAGAATTAGAAGAGGAGCCCTGCAACATGAAGAGTAAGAAAAAATTATGGATTCGTTTTGTGATTATAATGGCATTTGCAGTGCTTTTCTTATTATTTGCATTGTTCGCGGGAAAATTTGCACCTTATGATCCGTTGGAAACACACTATACAGACCTTCTGAAAGCGCCATGCAAACAGTATCTCATGGGAACTGATCAGATGGGAAGGGATATATTTTCGAGAATTCTTTACGGAGGAAAAACATCACTTTTGATCGCATTTGTTGTGACAGCGATCATTTCCGTTGTAGGAATTCTTATCGGGACAATAGCAGGCTTCTGGGGAGGCGCTTTTGATGCTGTTTTAATGCGTTTATCTGACATGCTGATGGCCTTTCCTGGTTCCATTTTTACAATTGCACTTGTAAGCTTTCTTGGTACAGGACTTCCAAATCTGATTTTGGCAATGACCATAACAGGATGGACTTATTATGCAAGAATTAGCCGGTCATTAGTGTTTTCCATAAAAAATAATACATATATAGAGCAGGCAAGACTGGGAGGCGCTAATAATTTCCGGATTATGACAGGTTATATTATTCCAAATGTCATGCCTTCGCTGTTAGTAAATATTACGCAGGATATTGGAAGTAAACTTTTGACCATTGCAGGTCTTTCCCTGCTGGGGCTTGGTTCCCAGCCACCTACACCGGAGTGGGGATATATGCTGTCTGAGGGAAAAGACTATATGTATTCGGCACCCTGGATGCTTATGGCACCTGGTATTGTTATTTTAATAAATGTAATCATATTTAATTTACTTGGAGACAGTATTCAGGATCTGATGAATCCGAAAAGAAAAAATTAAGAATGTTTACTCTTTAAAATAAAGAGTTGAACATAGATTATAGTTTAACAACAGGAGGAGAAATAAAAAATGAGAAAACGGTTAGTATCTTTATTGTTTGCAGGAATTATGGCATGCAGCGTAATAGGAAGCGGTGTTACTACATTTGCAGCCGAAAATGACAGTCACATTAATCTGGCACTTTTCACCTACATCGAAGGCATGGATCCTGCAACAGACTGGTGCGGATGGAATCTTACACGCTGTGGTGTAGGAGAAACTCTTGTGACTGTAAATGAAAATATGGAAATTGTAGGACAGTTAGCTGATGAGTGGGAGCAGGTTGATGATACAACTTATCGTTTTCATATCCGCCAGGGAGTAAAATTCAGCAATGGTACCGAGCTGACACCAGAGATCGTAAAGGATTCTATCCAGAGATCTATTGATAATAACTCTCGTGGAGGAGATCTTAAAATTGCAAACATCGAAGTAGATGGAGAGAATGTAGTATTTACTACAGATGGTGCATACAGTGCTTTTGTTTCACAGCTTACAGAGCCGATGACAGTTATTGTAGACACCACAGCTGATACAAGCAATTATGATACTATGCCAATCTGTACAGGACCTTATGCAGTGTCTGAGTATGTATCTGAAGAGAAGATTGAGCTTGTGGCAAATGAGAACTACTGGGATGGAGCACCGGAAATCAAGAGCATTACTGTAAAGAATATCGGAAGTGATACAAAGGTAGATGCAATGCTTTCCGGAGATATTGACCTTGCACAGGGACCGGATGCAACAGCTCTTAATCGTGTGGAAAATAATGACGATATCAACATTGTAAAAGTAACCGGAACAAGAGAGAATGATTTCGAATTAAACTGCCGCGAGGGAAATCCCCTTTCTGATAAGAACCTTCGTCTTGCACTGTCCTATGCAGTAGATCGTGATGTTGTAGCACAGGTAGCAGGAAATGGTTATTCTTCTCCAATCAGCACAGCATTCCCGTCATCTGTAGGATACGATTCTGAAGATGTAAACGGACAGGTTTATGATCTGGATAAGGCAAAAGAATGCCTTGAGGCAGCAGGCTACAGCGATTCTGACGGAGATGGAATTGTGGATAAGGATGGAGAGAATCTGTCCCTTACAATTTCTATTGCCAATGGTTCTTCAACAGCAGTAAGTGAGACTTTACAGGATATGTGGAAGCAGATCGGAGTTGATGTACAGATTGAAATGCTGGAGAATGTAAGTGACAAACGTGCTTCTGGTGATTTCGATATGCTGGTATCTCCAAACTGGCAGACTGTAAATGCTGGTGATGGTCAGAAATATCTTATGAACCGCTGGTCTGATGGAGGAAGTGACAATTACAGCGGATATCACAGTGATGAATTCCAGTCTGTTCTGGATAAACTGGATGCTGCATTTACTCAGGAGGACCGTGTAAGCGCATTTGTAGAAGCCCAGCAGATCCTGGCAGATGATGCCCCGGCAATCTGGATGTATGCAAATGATAACGTGACTCTTGTAAACAGTAAACTTGAGAATGTAACAGTATTCCCAATTGACTATTATCTTGTAACAAACAAGTGGACATTAGCTGAATAATTATGGATATTCTGAATATTGAGAACTGTACGATTCGCTATCAGGAGCAGGAAGCGGCAGTAGAGCATGTTTCTCTTTCTGTAGGAGAGCAGGAAATCGTCAGTATCGTAGGTGAAAGTGGAAGTGGAAAAACAACTTTAATTCGTGCTATTCTCGGAATTTTACCTCCTGGCGGGATAGTGACAGAGGGGAAAATCTTATTTCAGGGAAAAAATATTTTGGAATTAGATGAGACGTCTTTACAAAAGCTCCGGGGAACGGAAATTGCAATGATCTTTCAGGATGTTGGAGCATCATTGGATCCCATACGGATTGTAGAGTCTCAATATCGGGAATCTATTCTGGCGCACAGGAAAATGGCAAAGGCTGACTGTCGGTCACTGGAAAAAGAAATGCTGGCAAAAATGCATCTGACAGATCCGGAACGTGTAATGGTATCTTATCCTTTTGAGCTTTCCGGCGGGATGAAACAGCGTGTTGGAATTGCAATGTCAATGACTGCAAGACCAAGACTTCTTCTTGCAGATGAGCCTACTTCTGCATTGGATGTGACAATTCAGGCAGAAGTGGTACGAGAAATGAAGAAGCTTCGGGAGCAGTATGAAACTGCAATTATTCTTGTGACACATAACATGGGAGTTGCTTCTTACATTTCAGATAAGATCGGTGTGATGTGCAAGGGTGAGCTGGTGGAATTTGGAAAAAGAGATGATGTGATCTTTCATCCGAAGCACGAATACACCAAAAAACTTCTGGCGGCAGTGCCAAGGCTGGAGGGAAAACGATTTGCAAAATGATACGATTCTCCTGGAAGTGAAAAATCTGAATAAGACATTTCCAGTGAAAAAAGAAAAATTATATGCAGTAAGTGATGTTAGTTTTTCCCTCAAAAAAGGTGAATGCCTGGGGATTGTGGGTGAAAGTGGATGCGGGAAAAGTACAGTGGCGAGAATGATTGCCGGTATCATACCTGTTTCGGGTGGAGAAGTACTGCTGGAAGGGGAAGCTTACATGAACCTAAAGGGCAGTGAAAAAAGACGTTTCCGCCGAAACATTCAGATGGTTTTCCAGGATCCTTTAAGTTCATTCAGTCCAAGAATGAAAGTTGGCACTTATCTTATGGAATCCAGGAGAAACTTTGATGGGATCAGTAAAGAAAATGGTCTTAAGGAAGCGCGCAAACTGCTTCTGGAAGTAGGTCTTCCGGAAGATTTTGTGAATCGTTATCCACATGAGCTTTCGGGTGGTCAGCTGCAGCGTGTGGCTATTGCCAGGGCCATTTCTATTCAGCCTAAACTACTGATCTGTGATGAAGCGACAGGTGCACTGGATGTTTCCATACAGAACCAGATTGCGAAGCTGCTGGTAAAGCTGGTGGAAGAAAAGCAGATCAGCTGTCTGTTTATTGGGCATGACCTGGCACTGGTAAGGAGTGTAAGTCAGAGAATCGCAGTTATGTATCTGGGAAGAATTGTGGAAATTCTGGAGAGTGAGACGCTTGCTGCAAAAGCAGTACATCCATATACGAAAATGCTGCTTGGTTCTGTTTTTGATGTATATTGCGATCAGAATGAGAAAATTGCAGCTGCAAAGGGAGAGCCTCCAAGTCCTCTTGAAGTGCAAAAGGGCTGTGCTTTTGCCGGGCGCTGCAACTGGTGCAGGGAGAAATGTAAAGAAGAACTGCCTCTTTTGCAGGAGATTGAGCCAGGACATAAGGTTGCCTGTTTTCAATTTATGAAATAAAATACTGCTCTGAGCAGCAAAAGCTGTCTGGTAGATGCCAGGCAGCTTTTTTGAGGTGGAATAAAGTTAATTCCATGCTCGAAGCAGTTTTGTACCATTTAAGATTTGTTCCAGAAGATATAGAGCACCTGTACATCCAACGTAAGTTTTGGGAATGACATGGATATATCCGGAACCTGGATTGGCAGTTTCAATGCCAAAAATGTTGTCGCTGTAAGTGTTCAATTCTACGATTGTGTTTGCACCAGCAAGAAGGATAACATTATTTACAGAGGCAATATCCTGTTCCAGTGCGTCTTCACAATGAAGCTCATGAAGCTTTTCCTGAATCAGATTTTCCGTGTGGCATTGTAAATAAAGTGGATGGATGACTTTGGGCTTAATGCCTAAATAACCGGAAAGATAATCCACATATCCTCTTAGAACGGATGGTTCGCCTTCCGCGGCATAGCGAAGATCCTTTGGGAAGCCTTTATTTCCCATATTATGTGCAATGAAATAGAAAGCGCGCGAACGGCTTTCTTCAATATAATCTAATGCAGGTTCACAATTTGTTCCGAGCAAAGAGGAAATCCCCCGGACAAATTCTTCGGTGAGGTCAAAACCGATTGGCATTCCTCCGGTCTCGTAAACTGGTATGGGAAAATGGCTGCGGAGATATTCGGCTGTTTTTTTACAACGCTCCGGGCAGAGTATAATATTGGCGTCTGCCTGAGCAATTGTACGAAAATCAGTTATGGGACAATTCATACCAGCTGCTACATGAACAGAGATTCCGCAAAGCTTCAGTAATTTGGTGATTTCCTTTAAACCGCCTTCCGGGAATTTCTCATGTGCATCAAAACCAAAAAGGTTAATAGATGGAATTTTGGAGGCTTTTTTATTGGTGCAAGGTTTATCACATAACAATTCCATCAGGCGAACGGTTGCTTCGTCGTATCCGATCATAGAATTTTCTGATAAGCCAGGGGATTCGATAAAAAGGTGTGGAATTCCAAATTCTTTGCTGATGGCATCCAGTTCCGGCTCCAGTGCTTCGCCGAGGAGAGAAGTACCGGGAGTCTGGATTACTGTGAATAAGTCATAACTTCTTTCTGAAAACAGATCGTTTAATGCGCGATGAAGTTGTTCGGCGGTCCCGAAAATATAATCAGAATAGCGGAGATTGGTAGCTGGTATGCGAGGACTGCCGATGCAAAACTGGCTGCGAAGCAACCGGTCATCCATAGCATCTTCCAGTCGAAGCTCATCACCAAGAGTCCATAGATTGGATCTTCGAATCAAAGAATCAACACCACTAAAGGTATAGTAGGTTTTACAGCCAATAGGACCATTTAGGAGAACCAGGTTGTTTTGGATCCCTTCGCATGCAGAGATAACACCCGCAATGTGATCAGGGACAGCGTTTCTCAAATAATGATTTGTCATTTTTCCATCGTCCTTCCAAAGTGTTTTCAAATAAACGGATCCATTTTGCAGCACAATCTGTTCCAGTAAAGAAACCTGTGCTGATATCCCGTGCAAGATTTACGGTGCAGATTTCATCAGGTATGAAAGCCTGTCCCATAAAATCATTCAGGATAATAAGATCTGGCTTTTGTTTTGCAATAGAAGTAAATAATTTATTTTGTGCATTTTCCCAGTCCGCTGAGAATTGATGCTTCCAATCTGCAACGCTGTCTTCTTTACTTCCGATAAGGATAGAATCCAATACATCCAAATCCAGATCATGAGCCAATTCAAGAATCCAATCAATGCTATTGTTCTTTAAGAATAAAATTACTTTTTTCCCTTTATACAAAAGTTTGAGGTTGTTAATAGTTTGGGTGTATTGAATGCGGTTTTCTAAAATTACCTGTTCTGTTTCTTTTTCTTTTCCATAAAGTTTTCCTATTTTGCGAAGCCAGGAGGCTGTTTGGGAAAATCCCCTGGGAAGCTCGTTGCAAAGAAAACGGCAACCATATTTTTCTTCAAATATTTTTTGCAGTTCATGTCCTAGTTTATCATAGCGTGCCATGATCGAATAAGGCGCTTTTAAAAAATTATGGATGTTCTCCATTGATTCTGCGCAGATAAAGCGACAGTTGATTCGGATTCCTATTCTTTTAAATATTTCCTGCAGATTCATAAAAGTACGATCTGTCTGAGAAGAAATTGTATGTTCATAGACAAGATTGATGCAATCAGGTTCTGGCTTTACGTTCGGATCAACAGCTTGAAGAGCAAGCGTTTTGTAGCAAAGTGCCATTCCTTCGTTATAGTCACCGGCTTCGATTCCGTCAGTATGAATAATATACATATCGACACCAAGACTTTTTAATTCTTTTTGAAGTGGAACCAGGTCATCGCCACTCATGCCTGGAATACAGGAAGTGACAGTGATAATATTGCGGATTCCGCGTTTCACCATTTGAAAAGCTTTACGCCGTGTCTGTTCTACACCACCGTATACGGCTTCGTTTATGGTGATATCAGTATTCTCAAACTGTCTTGGAACAAAGGCCGGGTAAAGGATTCCGCGTTCATACAATCCTCTTCGTCCGTAGCTGGTAAAACCGTTAATGGCATACCAGGTGCAGCTTTTGGGAGCATGTCCGAGAATTGCGGCATCTTTGATATGAACCGCCAGATCGATAGCACCACGATAAGCACAGCCATATAGCGGAACTCTGCTAAAAGGATCAGATAAAGCTCTCTTTTTCGTGGCAGAAGGTTGTGCGGGAACAGCAGGAATCACGGGAGCAGATGTATGTTTGGAAATTGTAGTGGTAGTGTGGGATAGTCTTTCCCCACGCATAAAAAGCTCCATCTGCTCTTCAGATAAAGGGGCAGCGGCATAAAGAACAGGCTGCGTTTGTAATTTTTGTGCAAGCTCCAGAAAAATATTAGCTTCGGCACTTTTGGGGGATTTTTCAACCAGAGTCATTGCTTCTTTTTCTGCCTGGGTAAAAAGATTACTTCTGGGAATTTCTGCAAGAATTGGAAGATTGACAGCATTGGTAAAGTCTTCTACATATTTGCGATCATCACCGACTCCGCGGCTGTTATAGATGATCCCGGCAATCTGTCTGCCCTGGGGATTAAGATTCTTTATTCCGCACAGAATGTTATTTGCAGCATAAATAGACATAGATTCCCCACTTGTTACAAGAACTACTGCATCGGCATATTGTTTGCGGACAGGAACCGCAAAACCGCCACAGACAACATCTCCTAATACATCATATATGACCTGGTCATATTTTTCTATGGCGTGGTATTTGTTTAAAAAATCAAATGCAGTCAGAATTCCCCGGCCTGCACAGCCCATTCCTGGTCTGGGACCGCCTGCTTCTATGCAACCAGTGTCAAGAAAACCTGGTATTAATACATCTGCCAGGTTTTGTTCATCTTCAGGAGTGTTTAGAAGATAATCGAGGATAGTTGTGATTTTTTGCCCATGGTGTAGAAGACGGGTTGAGTCGTGCTTGGGATCACATCCTATTTGAAGTACTTTACTGTTGCAGACTGCTAAGGCTGCGGTCAGATTCGCACTTATTGTGGATTTCCCAATCCCTCCCTTTCCATAAACTGCAATTTGCATATTGGTCCTCCTCATTATGAAATTCCAAATTACCTTTGATAATGGCATTGGAGACTGTTATTACTTGCTGGAAAAATTTTTAACGACGTTTTTTTCGTAATCTACAGATAAAAATCCTTCACATAATCCATCCGTGCGCTCATATTAGAAAACATAGCATCTACCAGTGTGATGGCGGCCATGGATTCTACTACTACAACGGCACGGGGGACGATTACCGGATCATGGCGGCCTTTGATCTCAATAGAGATATCTTCTCCGGTTGTAGTAACTGTCTGCTGTGGCTGTGCGATAGATGGAGTTGGCTTAACGTGGGCGCGGAGAAGGATTTCACTGCCGTCGCTGATCCCGCCTAAAATTCCACCGGAATGATTGGTGTTTTTTACGATTCTGCCGTTTTCCATATGGAAGCCATCGTTATTCTCGGAACCCCTCATAGTGGAAACCTTGGCACCGTCACCAATCTCTACTGCCTTTACGGCTCCAATAGACATCAGTGCCTGAGCAAAGGCTGCATCAAGCTTACCGAAAACAGGATCTCCGATTCCGGCAGGAACACCGTTTATACGACACTCAATGACACCACCTGCACTGTCATTCTTTCGCATACAGCTCTCTAGATATTTGATTGCATTTTTGGCAGCAACCATATCCGGCATATAGAAGGAGTTTTCTTTGATTACCTCTGGGTGGTAGGTCTGACAGGAAACAGGTCCGATGGAGCTGGTATAAGCCTGCAGAGTGATGCCAAGCTCCTTCAAGATTTTTGCTGCAATAGCACCTGCAGCAACTCTGCCGATGGTTTCACGTCCGGAGGAACGTCCGCCGCCTCTGTAGTCCCGGATACCATATTTGCTGTCAAAGCCAAAATCAGCATGTCCCGGCCGGTATGTATTTGCAATATTTCCATAATCATGGGAACGCTGATCTTTATTGCGTACGATCATGGAGATCGGGGTTCCGGTGGTCTGTCCTTCAAACACTCCGGAGAGGATTTCTACTTCGTCACCTTCATTACGGGCAGTAGTATAGCGGCTTTGTCCGGGTTTTCTCCGGTCAAGATAAGCCTGTATATCTGTTTCTGTAAGGAAAAGACCTGCGGGAACACCATCCACTACAGCTCCAAGCGCTTTTCCATGGGATTCTCCCCAGGTAGTAACCGTGAATTTTTTTCCAAATGTTGACTGACTCATAGGCATAAATCCTTTCTGCTGCTGATCATGGTGCTCAATATGTTTTTTAGCAGCTTAACTGTATCGAATTAAAGTATAAATGTGTCTTTAAAGACATTATAGCGAAATGCAAAAAATTTGTAAACCGAATCTATTAGAATTGACAAAATTTCCTGTACAAATTATAATGGAAAATGTATTTTTTGAGAAACAAGAGATGGAAGGAGTGCAGTTTGTGGTAAGGATTTTTAAGACGATAGAGGGTGCGATCCATCAGATCCAGGAACCACAGGAGGATTGCTGGATTGCGATGACCAATCCCACTGCCACTGAGATCTTTGAAATGTCCGAAAGGTTCGGGATAGAAGTAGATGATCTTCGGGCACCTCTGGATGAGGAGGAACGTTCCCGTATCGAGGTAGAAGATAATTACACTCTGATCCTTGTAGATGTTCCTATGATCGAGGAACGCAATGACAAAGACTGGTATGGCACTATTCCCCTTGGTATTATCGTTACCAAGAAGATGATCTTTACGGTATGTCTGGAAGATACTCAGGTACTCACCAGATTTATGGAGGGAAGGGTACGTAACTTTTTTACCTATATGAAAACCAGATTCATTTTGCAGATCCTGTACCGCAATGCCACTATGTACCTGCATTATCTGCGTATTATAGATAAGAAAAGTGAACAGGTGGAGGAGAAGCTCCACATGTCCACCCGTAATCAGGAACTGATGGAACTGTTGGAACTGGAGAAATCCCTGGTTTATTTTACTACATCTCTTCGGTCGAACGAGGTAGTACTGGAGAAGCTTCTGAAGGTAGAGAGCATTAAGCAGTACCCGGAGGATACGGATCTTCTGGAAGATGTTATCATTGAGAATAAACAGGCAATCGAGATGGCCAATATATACAGCGGTATCTTAAGCAGCATGATGGGTACTTTTGCCTCGGTTATTTCCAATAACCTGAATGTGGTTATGAAGGTTTTGTCCGTTATCACGATTGTAATGAGTATTCCCACTATTGTGTTCAGTGCATATGGAATGAACCTGAGCCCTTCGGGAATGCCGTTTTCTGCTGACAAATGGGGATTTTTAGTGGTGATATTGCTGTCCATACTGGTGAGTATTGTGGCAGCTGTGATTCTGTCCAAGAAGAAATTTTTCTGAGTAGGAGGATTACATGAAATTTATTGATAAGCTGGAACGAAAATTTGGAAGATTTGGTATTCCCAATCTCACAATTTACATGATTGTATGCTATGTGATCGGTTATGCACTGATGATCGTGAATCCAGGCATACTGAACTGGCTGAGCCTGGAACCAGCGTATATTCTGCGGGGACAGGTATGGAGACTGGTAACCTGGGTACTGTATCCACCGAGCACTTCCGGAGTATTATGGTTTGCAATTGCAGTTCTGTTCTTTTATTATCCAATTGGAACTTCTCTGGAGCGGACGATTGGAACTTTTAAATATACGTTGTATATTCTTTCGGGCGTGATATTTACAATTTTGGGAGCGTTTATTCTGTATTTCCTTCTCGGAGGAAATGTTCTGGTAGGAAACGTATTTTCTACTTATTATATCAGTCTGTCCACATTCCTTGCATATGCAATGTGTTATCCGGATATGCAGGTTCTGCTTATGTTTATCATTCCGGTGAAGATGAAGTGGATGGCAATTTTTTATGTGGTGATTGTTGTATATGAAATGATTCAGTATGTTATGGCAGGTGCATGGTATCTGGTGATCCCGATTGTGGCTTCACTGTTGAATTTCATTATTTTTTACTTTGGAACAAAGGATTTCAGCCGGTATAACCCGAAGGAGATCCACAGAAGAAATGAATTCCGCAGAGCAATGGAACCCCAGGGACGTATGAAATCAGGCAGCGGCAGTGTGACCAAGCACAAATGCGCGATTTGCGGACGTACTGAGCTTGATGATCCTAATCTGGAATTTCGTTTTTGTTCCAGATGCAATGGAAATTATGAGTATTGCCAGGATCATCTTTTTACACATACACATGTGAAATGAAATTAATGTAATTGTTAACCGGTAACATCGCATGGCTGCTGTGAACGATGTGGGCAGCAGCCAGCAAATGACTGAAAAGACAGAGGGAAAGACTGCTTATGAAGAGAACAAAAATTATCTGTACTATGGGACCAGCATCCAGTAAGAAAAATACTTTAAGAGCTATGATGCGTGCCGGAATGGATATTGCACGTTTTAATTTTTCCCATGGTTCTCATGAAGAACACAGGGGAAGAGTAGACATGGTCAAAAACCTACGGGAAGAACTGAATATTCCGGTTGCCCTGCTTCTTGATACAAAGGGACCGGAGATCCGTACCAAGCTTCTTAAGGATCATAAGAAGATTACATTGGAGGCTGGAAGCGAATTTACACTTACTACCGGTGATATAGAGGGAGATGAGACCAGAGTCGCCATCACATATGAAAATCTTTACAAAGATGTGAAAAAAGGCGGTAAAATCCTGATTGATGATGGTCTGATCGAACTGGAGATTGAGAATATTAAGAATGGGGATATTGTCTGCCGTGTCTTAAACGGCGGCGAGCTTGGAGAGCGCAAAGGAATCAATGTTCCTTATGTGAAAGTGAAGCTTCCGGGAATTACAGAGCAGGATAAAGATGATATTCTGTTTGGAATTACACAGGAGTTTGACTATATTGCAGCTTCTTTTGTCCGTGATGCAAAAGCGATTAAAGAAATCCGTCAGCTTTTGGATGAAAATGGCGGACATGATATTGGAATCGTTGCCAAAATCGAGAATGCCGAAGGTGTTGAAAATATTGATGAGATCATCAAGGCTGCAGATGGTATTATGGTTGCCAGAGGTGATCTTGGTGTGGAGATTCCTCCTAGTGAGGTTCCTTATATCCAGAAAATGATCATCCGCAAGTGCAATGAGAACTATGTTCCGGTTATTACTGCTACCCAGATGTTGGATTCCATGATTCGCAATCCACGTCCTACAAGAGCAGAGGTGGCAGACGTTGCCAATGCTATTTACGACGGTACAGATGCTATTATGCTTTCCGGTGAGACTGCAGCTGGTAAATATCCGCTGGAAGCACTGAAGATGATGGTGGAGATTGCACAGACCACAGAGCCTCACCTGAATTATGAGGATTATACCCATAACCGCAATATGTGTGGTGAGAGCAGAGTGTCCAGCGCTGTGGGACTGGCAGCAGTGCAGACTGCAAGAGATCTGAAGGCCAAGGCCATTGTGACTCCTACCTTTGGAGGAAGAACAGCCAGACTGATTTCCAATTTCCGGCCGGAAGCTCCTATTTATGCTGTTACTCCCAATGATACGATTCTGCATAGACTTCAGCTTGTATGGGGCGTTACACCGTTGAAAGGATACGAGAAGGATTCCACAGAGCATATTATTTCCCAGGCCATGAGCGTTGTCCGCAGAAAGCGGCTTGCAAAGAAAGGAGACCTGATCGTATTTACGGTTGGAGATCCTGCTACCAATATGACCCGGGAAGGTGCTGTAACAAATATGCTGCATGTGATTGAAGCCAAATAAAGCTGTCACAGGCTCTGACTTGTGACAACAGAAAAATTACTTTTTAAGAGCAGCGAGTGCTGTATTTTACAAACGAGGAGAAACTATTATGAAAAAGACACCTTTTGTAACACTGGAGAAGGTACAGGAAATTGCCGGAAAATATCCTACCCCATTTCATCTTTATGATGAGAAAGGAATCCGGGAGAATGCACAGGCTTTGAAGGAAGCTTTTGCATGGAACAAAGGCTTTAAGGAGTTTTTTGCAGTAAAGGCAACCCCGAACCCATTCCTGATCAAGATTCTGCAGGAATATGGCTGCGGATGTGACTGCTCATCCATGACAGAACTGATGCTTTCCAAAGCTATCGGATGTAAGAAGGGAGACATTATGTTTTCCTCCAACGACACTCCGGATAAAGAGTTTAAATATGCAGATGAGATTGGTGGAATTATCAATCTTGATGACATCACTCATATTGAGAGTGTAGAGAAAGCTGTTGGAAAGATTCCGGAGATTATCAGCTGCCGTTATAATCCTGGCGGAGTGTTCAAAATCAGCAACGATATTATGGATAATCCCGGGGATGCAAAATATGGCATGACTACGGAGCAGATTTTTGATGCATTCCGTATCCTGAAGAGTAAGGGCGCCAGGGAGTTTGGAATTCATGCATTTCTTGCCAGCAATACAGTGACGAATGATTACTACCCGATGCTTGCGAAGGTTATGTTTGAACTTGCTGTGAAGCTTCAGAAGGAGACTGGGGCGCATATTAAATTCATCAATCTTTCCGGTGGTATTGGTATTCCTTATCGCCCGGAGCAGACTCCAAACGATATTCGTGCAATTGGAGAGGGTGTACGCAAGGTATATGAAGAAGTTCTGGTTCCGGAAGGAATGGGAGATGTAGCTATTTATACAGAACTTGGACGATTCATGATGGGACCTTATGGCTGCCTGGTAACAAAAGCGATTCATGAGAAGCACACTCACAAAGAGTATATCGGTGTGGATTCCTGCGCAGTAAACCTTATGAGGCCAGCTATGTACGGTGCTTATCATCATATTACTGTTCTTGGAAAAGAGGATCAGGTTTGCGATCACCTGTATGATATCACAGGATCTCTTTGCGAGAATAATGATAAGTTTGCAATTGATCGTTATCTTCCGAAGATTGATATGGGAGATTATCTGGTGATTCATGATACTGGCGCACATGGTTTTTCCATGGGATATAATTACAATGGCAAATTGAAATCTGCGGAGATCCTTCTTCACGAAGATGGAAGCTTCGATATGATCCGTCGCGCCGAGACTCCAAGAGATTACTTTGCAACTTTCGACTGCTTCCCGATTTTTGAGAAAATGCTGGAGGATGAAGACCGGGCGTAATTACTTATGAGTAAAATAAAAACAGTTTGATGCGTTTGGCTTGCAGACTGTGTAAATGAAAAGAGGAACCGCTGAGATGCTGGCGGATCCTCTTTTGCTATATAGAAAAAATTTCTTTGGAACAGTTTGGGATAGATGATCAAAAGTATGAACCCGCGAGGTAAATGCGGGGCAGATTTTTGACAACCCTTGACATTTTTTGAAATTCTGAGCAACAAAAAATCCCGCAAAATCAAGGACTTGACGGGATTTATATAACATATGAAATATGAAAAAGTGCCGGCAGTGGGACTTGAACCCACACGTAGTTGCCTACAACAGATTTTGAGTCTGCCTCGTCTGCCATTCCGACATGCCGGCGGTTGAACAATTGATATAATAGCACATTATAAAAATAAAGTAAAGATGAAATTATGAAAAGTTTATAAATTTTTGAGGCAGAATATTGATATTCATACATGGAAATGCTAAAGTATTTAACAGTTGACAGAAAATGGAGGAAATGCCAATGAATATTGACCATAAAAAACCAGAGAACCGGCCATTGTACATTTTTGCGTTGATAGCGGTTGTGGTGATCCTTTTCCTGAACATATTTGCCATTCCTGCCATGCAGGAGCGCTCTGTGGAGAAGACCGACTACAGCACATTCCTCAGCAATGTAGAGCGTGGAAATGTATCCAAGGCAGAGGTGCAGGACGATTATATTTATTATGTAGTTAGAAAGAACGGCGAGGACGTGGTGTGCAAGACTGTACGCATGGATGATCCAGACCTTGTGAGCCGTCTTTATGAAGCCGGAACCAGTATGGAAGCAGTGGAGCCTCAAAAGCAGTCCATCTTTCTCAGTCTGGTGATCGGATATGTGATCCCAATCGTAATCTTTGTTTTCCTTGGAAGATGGCTGAGTAAGAAGATGATGAGCTCTATGGGCGGTGGCCCTGGCGGAGCAATGTCCTTTGGAAAAAGCAATGCCAAAGTATATGTGAAGTCTTCTACAGGAATTAAATTTACAGATGTGGCAGGTGAGGACGAGGCGAAAGAGCTTCTTACAGAAATTGTAGATTATCTTCACAATCCGCAGAAATACACGGAGATTGGAGCATCCATGCCCAAAGGCGCCCTTCTTGTAGGCCCTCCGGGTACAGGTAAGACACTACTTGCCAAGGCAGTTGCAGGAGAAGCAGAAGTACCGTTTTTCTCTATTTCCGGTTCAGAATTTGTGGAAATGTTTGTGGGCATGGGTGCTGCCAAGGTTCGTGATCTGTTTAAGCAGGCAAATGAGAAGGCACCTTGTATTGTATTTATTGATGAGATTGATACCATTGGTAAGAAACGTGACAGCGGAAGTTTCACAGGTGGAAACGATGAACGTGAGCAGACATTAAACCAGCTGCTTACAGAGATGGATGGATTTGACGGCTCCAAGGGAGTTGTGATCCTGGCTGCTACCAACCGTCCGGATTCCCTGGATCCGGCCCTTCTGCGTCCAGGTCGTTTTGACAGACGTATTCCGGTAGAACTTCCGGATCTGAAAGGACGTGAGGAAATCCTGAAAGTCCATGCCAGAAAGATCAAAATCGCAGACAGTGTCCGTTTCGATGAAATTGCCAAGGCAGCAGCCGGCGCTTCCGGTGCAGAGCTTGCCAATGTTGTAAACGAGGCAGCTCTTCGTGCTGTCCGTGACGGCAGGAAGTTTGCTACCCAGGCTGACTTTGAGGAGAGTATTGAGGTAGTTATCGCTGGTTATCAGAAGAAAAACCGGGTGCTTTCCAATAAGGAGAAGTTGATCGTATCCTATCATGAGGTGGGACATGCACTTGTGGCGGCGAAACAGACGGATTCTGCTCCGGTTCACAAGATTACCATTATTCCCCGTACCTCAGGCGCTCTTGGATACACCATGCAGGTGGATGAGCAGGAGCACTTCCTGATGTCAAAGGAAGAATTGGAGAATAAAATTGCTACATTTACTGGTGGACGTGCTGCTGAAGAACTGATTTTCCACAGTATTACAACTGGCGCGTCGAATGATATCGAGCAGGCTACCAAGATTGCCCGAGGCATGATTTCACGCTATGGCATGAGCGATGAGTTCGATATGGTTGCGATGGAAAGTATGAGCAATCAGTATCTGGGTGGTGATTCAAGTCTTAGCTGCTCCTTTGAAACACAGACACTTCTGGACAAAAAGGTAGTAGAGCTGGTACGAAGACAGCATGAGAAGGCCTATAAGATTCTTGAGGATAATATTGAGAAGCTTCATGAACTGGCGAAATATCTGTATGAGCATGAAACAATCACAGGCGAGGAATTTATGAAGATTTTAAATGATCCGCCGAAGTCTCTTACGGCCAGTGCAGAGTAAAAAAGCATTTTTGTATTATTTGACTGGATTTTGCGGCAATAAAGAGAACCGCATTGCCGGATATATAAAATAAGGGACAGCAGAAAATGATCGGATACCTCTTAAGCAGATTTTTGTTATTTACATTGTCTGTTTAAAGAGTAACCGTATCCGATCAAACATCTGCTGTCTCTTGTGTTTTGAGGGAGATTCGGATATAATAACAAATATGGGCTGCAAAAGGGAGGTGTGTTTCCATGAATTGTCAGACAGCAGAGAGTATGGTAAACCGATACATTGAGCATGATTTATCTGTAGATGAACTGGAGGATTTTCTGGAACATGTGGAGAATTGTCCGTCCTGTTACGACGAACTGGAAACTTATTTTATTGTTCATGCTGCCATGCAGCAGCTGGATGAGCAGAGCAGAGATTCCACATTGGATCTTCGGGAGCTTCTGGAAGAAGATATTCGTAAATCCAAGCATTATATACTGAAGATGAGATTCCGCCGCGCGCTGAGTGGAATGGGATTCTGCGCGTTGATTGCCGGACTGGGTGGATTTTTGATTTATATTATTATGCAGGTATTATAGGAAACACGGTACAGGAGGCTTATATGTGTGAGAAAATTTTACTGATAGATGGTCACAGTATTTTAAACAGGGCATTTTACGGACTTCCGGATCTGACTAATTCAGAAGGTCTGCATACAGGTGCTGTTTATGGCTTTTTAAATATCCTGTTTAAAGTGCTGGGAGAAGAGAAACCGGAATATCTGGCAGTGGCATTTGACAGAAGTGAGCCGACTTTTCGCCATGCGAAATATCCGGAATACAAAGGTAAACGTAAGCCCATGCCGCAGGAACTAAAGGAACAGATTCCGCTTTTGAGAGAGATGCTTGAAAAGATGGGAATCGCCACAGTTTCCCTTGCTGGTTTCGAAGCAGACGATATTCTTGGTACGCTGGCGAAAAAGGGTGAAGAAAAAGGCCTGGATGTAATCATTCTTTCCGGTGACCGTGATCTTTTACAGCTGGCGACTAAAAAAACTATGATCCGTCTGCCCAGGACTGCAAAAGGGCAGACTGTTATAGAAGACTATAAGGAAGACCAGGTGCAGGAACGTTATCTGGTTTCCCCTGCCCAGATCATAGAATTGAAGGCTCTTATGGGTGATCCTGCCGACAATATTCCTGGAATTCCAGGTGTCGGAGAGAAGACAGCTATCAGGCTGCTTGTAGAATATGGCTCCATAGAAAATGCTTTTTCCCATGTGGAAGAGATTTCACAAAAGCGGGCCAGAGAATCTTTGAGGGAAAATTACCAGATGGCCCAGCTGAGTAAGGAGCTTGCAACCATTTGTACAAACAGCCCCATAGAATTTGAACAGGAGAAATTCCAGTTAGGAAATATTTTTACAAAGGAAGCCTATGAGCTATGCAGAAAATTGGATTTTCGGAATTTTCTGATGAAATTTGATCCGGCTGAAGTGAATGAAAATACAATGGAACAGGATTTTTTCATCTGCAATGATCTGGAGGGCTGTGAGGCACTTTTTGAAAAAGCGGGACAGGCAGAAGCTGTGGGAATAGCGCTTCTCTGGGATAAAGAAGGTGTCTATGGAGCTGGTCTGGCATTAGGGGAAAATGAAATGTATTATGTTCCTGTGGAGGGAATGGTAACAGCAGCTTATTTAAGTGATAAGATCGGGAGACTGGGAAAGTCTACCACAGTTTGTTCCATGGACGTAAAAACCATGCTCAAGCGTGCTGATCTAACACCCGATGCAAACGTATTTGACTGTAGCATTGCAGCTTATCTTCTGAATCCTTTGAAAAGTACTTATACTTATGAAGAGCTTGCAAAAGATTATCTGGATGGGAAGCTTCTTCCGGGAAAAGAAGAGCTTCTGGGAAAAATATCCCTGAAAAAGGCCTGGGAGGAGGATATGCCGGAACTGGAACATCTGGCATGTTATACGGCGTATACCGCTTTTGCCACCAGAGCTCCCCTGAAAGCGAAGCTTCAGGAAACAGGTATGTGGAAGGTATATACAGAGATTGAACTTCCTCTTGTATTTACGTTAGATTCCATGGAAAAATGGGGAATCGAAGTAAAAGGAGAAGAATTGAAAAATTATGGCGAAAAGCTGACTGTCCGCATTCATGAACTGGAAAAACTGATCTGGCAGCAGGCAGGAGAAGAATTTAATATCAATTCTCCGAAACAGCTGGGTGTGATCCTTTTTGAAAAAATGGCTATTCCAGGAGGAAAGAAAACGAAGACCGGCTACTCTACATCCGCAGATATATTAGAGAAACTGGCATCAGAGAATCCAATCGTAAATGATATTTTGGAATATCGTCAGCTTACAAAGTTGAAATCCACTTATGCAGACGGCCTTGGAGCCGTGATCGAGAAGGATGGAAGGATCCATTCCACTTTTAACCAGACCATAACTGCCACTGGCAGAATCAGCAGTACAGAGCCAAACCTTCAGAATATTCCGGTCCGCATGGAACTTGGAAGACTGATCCGCAAAGTGTTTGTACCGGAAGCTGGATTTGTATTCCTGGATGCTGATTACTCACAGATTGAGCTGCGTGTTCTTGCTCACATGTCCGGGGATGAGAAGCTGATCAAGGCTTACAGGGAGGCGGAAGATATTCACCGACTGACAGCGTCTCAGGTCTTTCATATTCCGCTTGAGGAGGTCACTCCTCTGCAAAGACGAAATGCCAAGGCGGTGAATTTTGGTATTGTATATGGCATCAGCTCTTTTGGCCTTAGCCAGGATCTTAGTATTACAAGAAAAGAGGCTGCTGCTTATATCCAGAAATATTTTGAGACCTATCCAAGCATAAAGGGATTTCTGGATGGACTTGTGGAGCAGGGAAAAGAAAAAGGCTATGTTTCCACTATGTTTGGCAGAAAAAGGCCGGTTCCGGAACTGAAATCCAGCAATTTTATGCAGAGATCCTTTGGCGAGCGTGTTGCCATGAACTCGCCAATTCAGGGAACTGCTGCAGATATAATCAAAATTGCCATGAATCGTGTGTATAAACGTCTTTTGGATGAGAAACTGAGATCCAGACTGGTGCTTCAGGTCCACGATGAATTGCTGATCGAGACCTGGAAAGATGAAATCTCTCAAGTATCAAGAATTCTGGAAGAGGAAATGAAGGGGGCAGCCAATCTGGCAGTGGAGCTGGAAGTAGATATGCATCAGGGGAATAACTGGTACGAGGCAAAGTAGAAGCAGAACTATGTCTGGAATAAGATTGAGGAAGAAAATAGTTTGTACCTTATAATTATCAGGTGAAATCGAAGCAGTAAGGAATAGGAAAAATGAAGACAATTGGTATTACAGGAGGAGTTGGTGCCGGAAAAAGCACGGTGCTTGCTTATCTTGAGGAAAAATATAATGCTTTTGTTATACAGGCTGACGAAGTGGGACATATTGTGATGGCTCCGGGACAGGAATGTTATCAGCCAGTGATCGATCTGTTTGGGAAAGATGTGATAAAAAACGATAAAACTATTGACCGGAAGAGGGTTTCCGATGTAGTATTTGAGCAACCGGATTTTTTGAGCCGTCTAAATGGGATAATTCATCCGGCTGTAAAAAGATATATCCTGAAAAGCCTGGAGGAACAGAAGAAGGAGGGACGGAAGCTATGCGTTGTGGAAGCCGCACTTTTTCTGGAAGAACATTACCAGGAGTTTTGTGATGAAGTATGGTATATTCATACAGATGAGGAAATCCGCATTCAGCGCCTGATGAAAAACCGAGGCTATACCAGGGAGAAATCTCTTGGAATTATCGGAAATCAGGCCAGCGAAG
This sequence comes from Ruminococcus sp. Marseille-P328, assembly GCF_964249465.1. Classification (NCBI taxonomy): domain Bacteria; kingdom Bacillati; phylum Bacillota; class Clostridia; order Eubacteriales; family Oscillospiraceae; genus Ruminococcus; species Ruminococcus sp. Marseille-P328. The sequence continues at coordinate 108,408 of NZ_CAXUBQ010000008.1, forward strand.
ATTATTTTCGAGCCCATACAGATTTCGTTGTAGAAAATAACGGAAATGTGGAAAAAACCTGGAAGCAGATAGATGAAGGAGTAAGAAGAAATGAGACTTTGTAGCATTGCCAGTGGAAGCAGCGGAAACTGTATTTATGTGGGATCAGAAGAGACCCATGTTCTTGTAGATACAGGAATAAGCGGCAAAAGGATCGAGCAGGGACTGAACCAGCTGGAGCTTACTGGCAGGGACATTGATGCGATTCTGGTCACGCATGAGCATTCTGATCATATCAGCGGTCTGGGGGTGATGGCACGCAGATACCACATTCCGGTTTATACTACAGGTGGAACTGCAGATGCGATCAGCAGAATGAAGAATATGAAGAATCTTCCGGAAGACACTTTTCATGAGATTGTGGAGGATCAGGATTTTCATATCAGGGATCTGACCATTCATCCTTTTTCCATTCCACATGACGCGGCACAGCCGGTAGGATACCGGGTTGAGTGTGAAGATAAGGCAGTTGGAATCGCCACAGATCTTGGGAAATATAACGATTACATAGTAGATAATTTACAAAATCTGGATGCTCTTTTGCTGGAGGCAAATCATGATATCCGTATGCTTCAGGTGGGAAGTTATCCCTATTATCTGAAACAGCGTATCTTAGGCGACAGGGGACACCTTTCCAATGAAAATGCAGGAAGGCTGCTTTGCAGGCTTTTGCATGATAACATGAAAGCTGTTTTTCTTGGACATTTAAGCAAAGAAAACAACTATGAGGCTCTTGCCTATGAGACCGTGTGCTCAGAGGTAACCCTTGGAGATAATCCATATAGATCAAAAGATTTTCAGATTCAGGTTGCGAAACGGGACAGTATTTCAGATGTGGTTGTATTGTAGAAGAGATAATTTACAGTAAAGAAACAAAACTATATTTGAAATACAGGTTCAGTTTTTATATACAGTTCAGGGAAAACTAAAAGCTGTATTTTCCCTGGGACAGTCAAAATGGGCAGCAGACCCAAATACAGGAGGAGTATCATGAAAAAAACAATTATCACAGTAGTAGGAAATGACACCGTTGGTATTATTGCAAAGGTATGTACTTATCTTGCCCAGAATCAGGTTAACATTCTGGATATCTCCCAGACGATTGTACAGGGATATTTTAACATGATGATGGTCGCAGATACCAGCGCTTCAGACAAGGAAATTGCAACTCTTTCCAAAGAACTGGCTGCTCTCGGGGATGAAATCGGCGTAGTGATCCATTGCCAGCATGAGGATATTTTCAACGTAATGCATCGAATTTGAAATGAAAGTCCCTTCCATCGGACTTTCATTTAACAAAAATGTCGCCTGTAGGTGATATATCCATAGAAAGGAATACGAATGCTATGATTAATATATTTGAGGTAAATGAGACCAACAAAATGATCGAGCAGGAGAATCTGGATGTACGTACCATTACTCTTGGAATCAGCCTGCTGGATTGTATTGACAGCGATCTTGAGAAATTAAACGAAAAAATTTATAACAAAATTACCACATATGCCAAAGATCTGGTGGCAACTGGTGAGAAAATATCAGCACAGTACGGAATTCCGATTGTAAACAAACGAATTTCTGTTACACCAATCGGTCTGGTTGGGGGTGCTGCATGTAAAACTACAGATGATTTTGTAACAATAGCCAGGACCCTGGACAAAGCAGCAAAGCAGGTGGGGGTGAACTTTATCGGTGGATATACAGCTCTTGTAAGTAAGGGAATGACACCGGCAGAGGAGCTTCTGATCCGTTCTATTCCGCAGGCACTTGCCAGTACGGAGCGGGTATGCAGTTCTGTGAATGTTGGTTCCACAAAGACTGGAATTAATATGGATGCCGTGAAGCTTATGGGAGAGATTATTCTGGAAACAGCTCAGGCAACCAAAGAACAGGATTCCCTTGGCTGTGCCAAGCTGGTAGTATTCTGCAATGCGCCGGATGACAACCCCTTTATGGCAGGTGCTTTCCACGGTGTTACAGAAGCTGACAGTATTATTAATGTTGGCGTCAGCGGTCCAGGTGTTGTAAAAACCGCTCTGGAGAAAGTAAGAGGAGAGGATTTCGAAACTCTCTGCGAGATGATCAAACGAACTGCATTTAAGGTAACACGTGTAGGTCAGCTGGTTGCCCGGGAGGCTTCCAAGATGCTTGGCGTTCCATTTGGAATTGTGGATCTTTCCCTTGCGCCTACTCCTGCAATCGGTGACAGTGTGGCTGAGATCCTGGAAGAAATCGGTCTTGAAAGAGCCGGCGCACCTGGAACTACAGCAGCTCTTGCCCTGCTAAATGACCAGGTGAAAAAAGGTGGTGTAATGGCTTCCACAGCAGTTGGAGGCTTGAGTGGTGCATTTATTCCGGTCAGCGAGGATCAGGGAATGATCGATGCGGTAACAGCAGGTGCACTTACCATTGAGAAATTAGAGGCTATGACCTGCGTATGCTCTGTGGGACTTGATATGATCGCAGTACCAGGTGATACGAAGGCATCCACCATTTCCGGCATTATTGCAGATGAAGCAGCAATTGGAATGGTGAACCAGAAGACAACAGCAGTCCGTCTGATCCCTGTTATCGGAAAAGGAGTAGGAGAGACAGTAGAATTCGGCGGTCTTCTTGGCTATGCACCAATTATGCCGGTAAACAATTTCTCCTGTGATGCGTTTGTGGCAAGAGGCGGAAGAATTCCGGCTCCGATCCATAGCTTTAAAAATTAAGGTTACTGGATGAATTTGCACTTGACATTCTTACATCACTGTGCTAAAGTATAAACCAGTTAAACCGATGAGAAAGAGTAGTAAATCAGATGTGACATTTAGTCATTATGAATGGACTGAATAATGACTTACCAGAGAGCGGAGGATGGTGTGATCTTCGTATGAAGCGACTGATGGAATGGACTTTCGAGGGCGGTCCGAAATTATATTTCAGGAGAGTAGGCGCCGACGGGAACCGAACCCGTTATCAATCAGGAGTGTATGTTTGTACATGAGAAAGTGGACGATTTGTCAATTTGAGTGGCACCGCGATAATAAGATTTTATTACCGTCTCAAAGAACAACAGGGAATGTTGTTTTTTGAAGACGGTTTTTTGATATCCATTTTACCACTCATTCTTTCTCGCAGACAAGATGTAGAAGATCGGCTTAGTTATCTTCTGGAGCCTGTTTGAAAATCATTTCCGTAAAGTGTGACACATATTATGCGGAAAGCCTTTTTTAACATGCTCCCGCCAATTTTAAGAGAGAGAGGAAAAACACTATGAAAAAAAGAATGATCGCAATCGCAGCAGCAACAATGGCAACTATGATGATGGCAACACCTGTTCTTGCAGAGGACTACAAGATTGGTATCTGCAATTATGTAGATGACGCATCTCTGAACCAGATTGTAGACAATCTGGAAAGCCGCCTGAAAGAAATCGGCGATGAGAAGGGTGTAAACTTCGATATTTCCTATGACAACTGTAATGCAGATGCCAATGTTATGGAGCAGATTATTTCTGATTTCCAGGCAGACGGTGTAGACCTTATGGTTGGTGTTGCAACACCGGTAGCTATGCGTATGCAGGCAAGCACAGAAGGAACCGACACGCCGGTTGTATTTTCCGCAGTATCGGATCCGGTTGGTGCAGGTCTTGTAGAATCCCTGGAGGCACCTGGCGCAAACCTTACCGGAACAAGCGATTATCTGGATACCGCTTCCATTATGAAACTGATCGAAGCTGTTAATCCGGATACCAAGAAGATCGGACTTTTATATGATATCGGACAGGATTCCTCTACAGCAGCCATCGAGGCAGCAAAAGCTTACATGGATGAGAACGGAATCGAATATGTTGAGCGTACCGGAACCACTACTGATGAAGTTCAGCTTGCAGCAGATGCACTGGTTGCAGATGGTGTTGACGCAGTGTTTACCCCAACTGATAATACCATTATGACAGCAGAGCTTTCCATTTATGAGAAATTTATTGATGCAGGAATTCCGCATTACACAGGAGCTGATTCCTTTGCGTTAAATGGTGCTTTCGCAGGGTATGGTGTTGATTACGCAAATCTTGGAGCAAAAACAGCAGATATGGTTGCCGATATTCTTCTGAATGGTGCTGATCCGGCAACCACTCCTGTAGAAACCTTTGATAATGGTACTGCTACTGTAAACACAGAAACATGCGAAGCTCTCGGTCTTGATTTTGAAACTGTCAAAGCTGCTATGGAGCCGCTCTGTACACAGGTAAATGAGATCGTGACAGCAGAGAGCTTTGACGAACTGGAAGCAAATTAACGATTAACCGGAGGAAATGATTGTGACACTGGCTACTGCACTCTCCTTAGGAGAAACTGCCCTGAAACTTGGACTGATCTGTTCCCTGACTGTCCTTGCATTGTTTTTAAGTTATTCCATGCTGAATGTCTGCGACCTTTCTACAGACGGCTGCTTTACATTAGGAGCCGCTGTAGGAGCCGCCGTGGCGGTCAGCGGACATCCTTTTTTATCAATAATAGCAGCAATGCTTGCCGGAATCTGTTCTGGTTTTGTAACCGGATTTTTGCAGACAAAAATGGGAGTAGACAGTCTGCTTGCGGGAATTATTGTGAATACAGGATTGTATTCGATTAACATAGCAGTGATGGGAGGCTCTTCCCTGATCAACATGAACCGTACAGATACGGTGTTTTCCATGATGAAGGATGTTCTGGCAGATACCCCTCTGAAGGGAAGAACAGATATAATTGTTGCGCTGATCGCGGTAGCAGCAGTGGTTGCTTTTCTGGTGGTATTTTTAAAGACACGACTTGGCCTTGCAATCCGTGCTACAGGAAATAATGCAGATATGGTGAAGTCGTCGTCTATCAACCCGGTATTTACAACGATTATCGGACTTTGTATTGCAAACTCTTTTACAGCACTGTCCGGATGCCTTCTTTCCCAGTCCCAGAAATCTGTGGACATTAACATCGGTCAGGGAATGGTTACCATTGCGCTTGCATCCCTTCTGATCGGAGGAACAATTCTTGGAAAAGGCGGAATTTTTGTAAGAGCTGTGGGAATGGTATTGGGTTCTTTTGTTTTCCGACTGGTTTATACGGTGGCTTTAAGATTTAATATGCCAGCGTTTATGCTGAAACTGGTATCTTCTGTGATTGTTATTCTGGCAATTTCCGGCCCTTATCTGAAACGACAGTGGCCGCAGCTGAAAAGAAGAATGACGCACAAGAAGGGAGGAATCTGATCCATGTTAAAGCTTTCACATATTTCCAAAACCTTTAATCCGGGAACAGTAAATGAAAAAGTGGCAATCAGAGATCTGTCTCTGCATCTTGAAAAAGGCGATTTTGCAACAATTATCGGTTCCAACGGAGCTGGTAAATCTACTATGTTTAATGCCATCTGTGGAGATTTTCTCACAGATTCCGGATCTGTTGTTCTGGATGGAGAGGATATTACATTTCTGCCACAGCATGCCAGAGCAAAAAATATTGGAAGACTGTATCAGGATCCGATGCGGGGAACTGCTCCTGGAATGACGATTCTGGAGAACCTTGCGCTTGCTGCAGGTCAGGGAGGCTGGCTTTCCCGTATTTCCAAAAGTGATAAACAGCGTTTTCGTGAACAGCTTGCACTTCTGGATATTGGCCTTGAAGACCGCATGAACCATCCGGTTGGACTTCTTTCAGGAGGTCAGAGACAGGCACTTACTCTTTTGATGGCAACTATGAATCCACCGAAGCTGCTTCTTCTGGATGAGCATACAGCAGCTCTTGATCCGGGAACAGCCGAGAAGGTGCTGAACCTGACCAGCAGGATCGTGAAAGAACATCATCTGACCTGTCTGATGATCACCCACAATATGCAGTCTGCACTGGAACTTGGAAATCGTATTCTGATGATGGATTCCGGTGATATTGTTCTGGATATCAAGGAAGAGGAGAAAAAAGGTCTTACTGTGGAAGGGCTGCTTGACAAGTTTAAAGTTGGAGCAGGAAAGAAACTGGATAATGACCGCATTCTTCTTTCTAATGAGTAAGACGAAATGGATAAAAGTGAGCCCTGGCTATTGCACGGAACTGCAGTAGCCGGGGCTCTTTATGCGGTTGAGAATATTATACAATAATAATCTGTTGTCTGTACTCATGAACATAAGAAGCGCTGTTTTTTTGTGCCAGAATGCTTTCGTAAAGATTGGATGCGAAAGTTGTTTTATTTAGTAAATCCATAGCTTGCGGTGCGTTTTCAAGCACTGCGGAAGCATCCGGCAGTTTGGTAAGCAGGGGAATGCTGCCACATTTTTTTATTTTGCCCAGAAGCGCAGAACTGTTTTTTCGAAATCCCAGAACCCGGGCGTAGGGAATCTGCGCTGGCACACTCTGAATATGAAGAAGCATGTGAAGCAGTGCTCTCTGGATCCTGGCTTGTGTGATCTCTTTGGTTTTCAGAAGGCTGGCAAACTGGGAAAAGGTTTCATACTGATCCCGGCAGGAGAGAATCCTTCTGGCAAGAGCGTGGGACATGTCCAGGTATGTGCACAGGCTTTCTTCTGTTTCCTGAAGAAGACAGTAACGATAAAGCGTGTCCAGATCGTTTTCCAGAAGAAAACGATTTCCGGAAATTGCCTGTAAAAATAGTTCCAGGGAATTTGCTGGTAAAAATTTTTTTGCCATATCAGCAAGAAACGCAAAATTCTGTATTGAGGTTTCTGATAATTCAGATAAAAAGCAGTGGGAATGCTCGATATCGGACGAATCCCTTATGGGTGGAGCATTGAAATCCAAAATAGCATTTCGAATAGCAGAAGCAGAAGGAAAGTGATTTTCAGACAGAGTATTTTCGTGATAATCATTTCCTTCCCGCTTAATGGAAACCGGTGAAATAGAGCTGTTTTCCCGTAGAATAGCTTTACAGTATTCAATTCCCAGAATATTATTGGGGGAAGAGAGCAATTGCTGGTATTTTTCTGATTCGGGAAAAACTGCAGAGAGAGCCATGCTTCTGGCCTTTGGAAAAGTCATTCCGTTTTTCAGATTCCGGCGAAGGGCGGTCTGAAAATCTTCCGGCTCATTTGCCAGGATTTTGGCCAGCTCCATAAGCGCATCCGTATCACCGCATTCACTTCCGAAACAAAGTATATCTGTAACCCCAAGTCCATCCAGAAGCTGTACGCCTCCTCTGGCAAATAACTCTGCACTGGCAGAAGAAATGGAAACCGGCAGCTCCAGAACTAGGTCTGCGCCGCTTTGAAGAGCCATTTCTGCACGTACATATTTGGAAAAAAGAGCAGGGGTCCCTCTTTGTACGAAATCACCACTCATGGCGATAACTATATAGTCTGTCCTTAGTTTTTCTTTTATATAGTTTATCTGATATTCATGTCCTGTATGGAATGGATTATATTCTGCAATAATTCCGGCTGTTTTCATAAAATTGCACCTCAAAAAATACGTTGTTCTTCCATATTCTAACATTGAAAAGCTTGAAATACAAGGCGGGGTGGCGTATAATGAAGTTAAGTTACTGAATGGGGAATGGATACTTATGCCAGTTCCCAGAGGATTACTGTAACAAATGAAAGGAGCCATTTAATCATGGGATTTATTGATGTAATCAAAGAAAGAGCAAAATCCAGCATTAAGACAATCGTACTGCCAGAGACAGAGGACATGAGAACTCTTGAAGCAGCAGACAAGATTTTAAAAGAAGGAATTGCTAAGCTTGTACTTGTAGGTAATGAGGAGGCAGTTAAGAAGAGCGCAGCTGAAGGCGGCTTCGACATTTCCGGTGCACAGATCGTAGATCCTGCAACATCTGAGAAAACTCAGGGATATATTGACAAATTAGTAGAGTTAAGACAGAAGAAAGGTATGACACCAGAGCAGGCTAAGGAGATTCTTCTGAACCAGTATCTGTATTATGGTGTTATGATGGTTAAGATGGGCGACGCAGACGGAATGGTTTCCGGAGCCTGCCACTCCACAGCTGATACTTTAAGACCATGCCTTCAGATCCTGAAGACAAAACCAGGTACCAAACTTGTTTCCGCATTCTTCCTGATCATTGTTCCAGATTGCGAGTATGGCGCTAACGGAGCCTTTGTATTTGGTGATTCCGGTCTGAACCAGAACCCGAATCCAGAAGAGCTTGCAGCAATCGCAGCTTCTTCTGCTGAATCTTTCAAGCTTCTTGTACAGGAAGAGCCTGTAGTAGCTATGCTTTCCCATTCTACAAAGGGAAGTGCGAAACATGCAGATGTTGATAAAGTTGTTGAGGCTACCAAGATTGCGAAAGAGCAGAATCCGGACCTTGCACTTGACGGAGAGTTCCAGCTGGATGCGGCTATCGTTCCAAGCGTAGGTGCTTCTAAAGCTCCGGGAAGCCCGGTTGCAGGTAAGGCTAACGTTCTTATCTTCCCAGACCTTGATGCAGGAAACATCGGATACAAGCTGGCTCAGCGTCTTGCAAAAGCAGAAGCTTACGGACCTATCACCCAGGGTATCGCAAAACCTGTAAATGACCTGTCCCGTGGATGCTCCGCTGACGATATCGTTGGTGTTGTAGCTATCACATCCGTACAGTGCCAGGCTCAGGACTAATTTCAGATTAGTTTCCAAAGGCTGAATCGTATTGTGATTAAGGGCACATGTCCTTGAAGAGATGCCAAGAATAAAATGTCCGGCATCGGGTAATACATAATCATGTAAACAGGAGAGTAAAAAAATGAATGTATTGGTAATTAACTGCGGTAGTTCTTCTTTAAAATACCAGCTGATCGATTCTGACACAGAGGCAGTTCTTGCAAAGGGACTTTGCGAGAGAATCGGAATTGACGGAAGACTGGTATATCAGAAAGCCGGAAACGACAAAGAGATCACAGAAGCTTCCATGCCGACTCATAAAGAAGCAATCCAGATGGTTCTGGAAGCTCTTACCAATGAGAAAACAGGTGCGATCAAGAGTCTTGCAGAGGTTAATGCAATTGGTCATCGTATCGTACATGGCGGCGAGAAATTTGCTTCTTCTGCAATCATTACAGATGAGATGATCAAAGCAGTAGAAGAGTGCAATGACCTTGCACCACTTCACAATCCGGCTAACCTGATCGGTATCCGTGTATGCTCCGAGCTTATGCCAAATGTACCTCAGGTAGGTGTATTTGATACTGCTTTCCATCAGACAATGCCTGCAAAAGCTTATCTGTACGGACTTCCAATTGAATACTACAAGAACTACAAGGTAAGAAGATACGGTTTCCACGGAACTTCCCACAGCTTTGTATCCAAACGTGCTGTTGAGTTCCTTGGTCTTGACAAAGACAACTCTAAAGTTATCGTTTGCCACCTTGGAAACGGTTCCTCCATCAGCGCTGTTCAGAATGGCAAATGTGTAGATACCACAATGGGTCTTACTCCTCTTGAAGGCGTTGTAATGGGTACACGTTCCGGAAGCATTGATCCGGCTATCGTTGAGTACATTGCAAAGAAAGAGAATCTGGATCTTGCAGGTGTTATGAATGTTCTCAATAAGAAATCCGGTCTTCAGGGTATGTCCGGTGTTTCCAGTGATATGCGTGACCTTAGAGCCGCAGCCGCTGAGGGCAACGAGGATGCTAAGAATGCAATCGAAGTTCTCTGCTATGGCATTGCGAAATATGTAGGTGGATATGTAGCTGCTATGAACGGTGTTGATGCAATCGTGTTTACAGCTGGTATCGGCGAGAATGTTGGCATGATTCGTGAGAAAGTCTGCTCTTATCTTGGATTCCTTGGTGTTACAATTGATGCTAAGGCTAATGAGGCTATGGGCGAGGAAGTTGTTATTTCCGGTGCTGACTCCAAGGTAAAGGTTGCAGTTATTCCGACTAACGAGGAGCTTGCAATCTGCCGTGATACGGTAGCACTTGTAAAATAATTAGCTGCAGTGTGATCAGCAGTACATGGGCAAAGTCAGTTGCTGAGAGGCAGGCTGCTTTGCGGTAATACTGCATTACTTTGTAAAAATGCATAAATCCTGCCAGAGAATCATACGCTCTGGCAGGATTTTATATGCAACAGGAAATTGATTTTATATTCCACCTGAAATTTCGTCAGCTTTTGTAATTTTTTTGAAAATTTATTGTATATAAGGGAAAATTCAAGTTGACAAATAATGACAGGGTATGTATAATTGATTAAGTGTGAATAGGGAGACGATTATGCAGATACATTTATCAGACATTTCATCCAGCGAGGGTAAGAGCCAGCACTACAGTGTTGCTTTTGAGATGGATACCATCACCTTCCAGCAGGGAACCTTTCCAGTACTGGCGAAGGAACCTGTAGAGCTTACGATTACGAATACCGGAGACAGAGTTCTGGAACTGGAGGGAAGCGGTCTTATGACTGTTGGAATTCCATGTGACAGATGTCTGGAAGAGGTTAGGACCAGGATTCCTTTTGAATTCAAGAGGAAACTTGACATGAAGCTTACGGATGAAGAACGTGTGAATGATCTGGATGAGAGCAGCTATCTCACCGGCTATGACCTGGATGTGGACCGTTTGGTCTATCTTGAGGTACTGATGAGCTGGCCTTTGAAAGTCTTATGTAAAGAAGACTGCAAAGGGATTTGCAGCAGATGCGGAAAGAATCTGAATGATGGTCCCTGCGGATGTGCCGAGGAGCCTAAGGATCCCCGTATGGCAGCTATCAGTGATATATTCAGTAAATTTAAGGAGGTGTAACCGAAATGTCCATCTGCCCAAAGAATAAATCTTCCAAAGCAAGACGCGATAAGAGAAGAGCAAACTGGAAAATGAGCGCTCCGAACCTTGTAAAATGCAGCAAATGCGGCGCACTTATGATGCCACACAGAGTTTGCAAGGCTTGCGGAAGCTATAACAAAAAAGAGATCGTTAAAGTTGAAGACTAATAGCGAATCTTTAAAGAACACCTGAGTTGATTGGGTGTTCTTTTTTTATGCAGCAAGCAGGATTCTTTCCTGTTGTTTTTTCTATATAATTCATTTATAATATTCACAGAAAATACATTACCTGGAGGAACTACAATGTCTGAATTAAGTGATAAGATCAGATCAGAATTTGAAAAGGCAGATGATGAGCGCGATGCTCTTATGAATACCCCGGAAGATATCGAACGTTGGGATAATATTGTATATGGACATGATGACAGGGAAATGCAGAGGCTGGATGTATACAGACCGAAGCAGGCACAGGGAGAAGACCTTCCGGTCATTATCAGCGTTCATGGAGGAGCCTGGATGTATGGAGACAAAGAAAGGTACCAGTACTATTGTATGAGTCTTGCACAGCGAGGATTTGCAGTTGTAAACTTTACATATCGTCTGGCTCCTGAGAGCAAATTTCCAGCACAGTTAGAAGATGTAAATCTGGTATGCAAGTGGGTGATGAAGCGTGCAGGAAGATTCCATTTTGATACAGAACGTATTTTTGCGGTAGGAGATTCTGCAGGAGCTCATCTTCTGGGACTTTATGCAGCAATCTGCACGAATCCGGCATATGCTGCCAAATATGATTTTGCTGTACCAGAGGGGTTTGCCCTTACTGCAATTGCTTTAAATTGCGGTGTGTACAGGATCCAAAGGGAAGGGTCAGACAATATGACGACACTGATCATGAAGGAACTTCTTCCGGAAGGTGGTACAGAGGAAGAACTGGAGAGCATTGATGTGCTGAACGGCATTACAGATGTTTATCCTCCTGTATTTTGCATGACTTCCGTGGCAGATCATCAGAAAGCACAGGCACCTGCATTAGTCCAGAAACTGATGGAGAATAATGTGCCCTTTGTATATCGTGTGTTTGGAGATAAGGTTAATAAACTTGGTCACGTGTTCCACTGCGATGTAAAAACAATTGATGCTGCCCAGTGCAATGATGCAGAATGTGATTTTTTCAGGGAGTTTTGTTTCTGATAGTAGGACATTCATGTAAAACATATTACGGTACAATGCAAAGTTAGAGCCTGTTTCAAACACGCTCTTGTTGTTGTGATAAAGTAAACAGTAACACCCATTTTTCACGGAAACCTGCGGTTCGCCACAGGTTTCTTGTATTATACGATAAAATCTTATATGCTTGGGACAAGGGAGAAAATCAATGAAAAAAAGGTTAAAAGGTCTGATAAGTGTTTTTTTCTTTTTGCTTTGCATATTTGCCTGGAAAAGCGGGCAGGAAGTAAGGGCAGCAGAAAATATAATAAGGGATTTTTCCAGAATTTTCTACATACCTGCCGGAGCAGTTTTGAAAGGCGGAAGCCTGCAGAAACTGCAGGAAATTTATAATAGCATGAGCTGCATTGCATATACAGAAGATGGGGAAGAGCTTTATCTGGATGCAATCTGGGACTATTCCGGAATTGATATTCAGACTGTGGGAGCCTATAAGATTACAGGGACAGTGAGACTTCCGGAAGGATATACAAGCAATGTCGGTCTTCCGGAATGGACAGCATGGATTTCTGTACAGAATCCGGGACAGCCGGAGATTCAGGTGTATTCCCGAATGATTTCAGCAGGTATTTACTATTTTCCATGGATCACAGAGCAGAATCCAGATATAATGGAAATATGGCTTCAAAAAGAAGGAGAGGACTGGGTAAATGTAAGCGAGGAAGGATATGGATTTGCGGATACCGATGGGATGTATCTTTCCTGCCAGAGTATGATAGCTGAAAATATATATACACTGACAGTTATTTATAATGAAGGGAAAACCAGAAATCTTAAATACCGCTATCAGTCAGATGGAAGCCTGGAGATACTCAGTTATCAGCCTGGAACGATTGGTGGGACAGTACCAAAAGATACTGTTATCCGTTCTTGTGAGGATATAGACGAAAAAAGCCTGCAGCGCTGTATGGTATATGCGGTGCGGGCGGGGCAGAGTCTGGCAGAAGTACGGACCGAGCTGGAGGAGACTTTTTATATTCTTGGGAGCACCTGTGAAGAATATGAGGATACTGCGGCCCATCCGGCTGTTATCATGCCTTCGGTATGGGATTTCAGTCAGGTTGATGTGAATGCTCCTGGCGTTTATAAAGTGACGGGAACTTTTGCAGCTCCAGAAGGCTGCACGGTGGATCAGGAGCTTACTGTTCCGGGGGCGTCTGCTTATATTACCGTTCAGCGCCCGGATCAGCCGGAAGTACAGACGTGCTGTGTGGTTGGCGTGGATACTCTGTTTTTTCCTATGATATTAGACCGTTTTACAGATGAACAGCTGGACAATCTGCAGGTATATCTGCAGGAAAATAAGGGAGATAAAGAAATAAGCAAAAGTAATTTCTATTTTGACAGAAAGGGTCTGTATCTGAAAAAAAGTGTTCTTAAAGCTGGCTGGGAATATGGAATTTACGTAACCTATCCAGGTGGAAGTACCGGGGTATATACTTTTGTGTATGGTGAGGAGCTGATTTCTAATGAGCACTGGTACAAGCGCAATTATGCAGACAGGGATGGCAAAGAGCTTCCGGATATTGACGATGAAGCGGAGCGGGTAACGGATACTTCCGCCATCCTTGTAGGAAACAGGCTGCTGGATCTTATGAAGAATGGTGTAAAGCTGATTCCTTTTGAAGGAGACGGAGTGCTGGTCAGGGTTCCTGTGGAAGTGGTAAAAGGCTGGAATATAAAAGCGGAGGATCAGATTGAAACAGACATTTCCTGGGTGGGAAGTGATGTTTCTGTAAAAATTTCCAAAAACGGAGAAGCTGTTACAGATATTCCAGGAGCTACCGTGGAGATTCCGTATGCGAACCGTGACTCTCAGACTATGCTGACAGACGAAGACGGTAACTCCTATACAGGTTCGGTAAATGATGCACAGAACGCTGCGGTGATTCCCATTGATAAAACCGGAGATTATACAGTGGAAGAGCAACCACAAAATCAGACAGAGAATGGTGGAAACACAGAAGAGGATGATCCGGAAGGAGACAGTCTGGAAAATGCGGCGGACTCAGGGGAAGAAAAGCTGTCAGAACAGGTTGAGGAACTTCTTTCGGAAGATGTCAAAAACCAGAAAGCGAATTCAGATGAGAATCTTAACAGTCAACATAAAAAAACGGCTTCAATTGTTATAATAATTGTAATTTTGTTAATATTGTTATGGAATATACCAATGAGACGCGGCAAAAAGCTCCGAAAGGGGGAACGGGGTGAAGGAGAACAAAGCAAATAAAAAAGGAAGGAAGCTGCTGTGGGGAACTGTAATCATAACCATGATTCTATCCTTTATGTTTTTTTACGTGTTGTATTGTTCAAATAACAAATATATGACAAGAGAGGAAAAAGCCATACACGGACTTTTGTATGCAGATGGCTCCTATGAGAGCTTTCCTGTCTATTATTTGTCCAGAGAATGGGAATATTATCCGGATGCACTTCTTACGCCGGAGGATGATCTGGATAAATATTATTTTCGTTATATTTCTATTGGGGAATATGGTGGAATGGAACTTGGAAACAGTGGGAGAAGTCCGTATGGAAGTGGTACATACCGGTTAAAAATCATGCTTCCCGCTGAGCAGCATACATATGGTTTGTATCTGCCGGAAATTTTTTCAGCATATAATTTGTATGTGGATGGTGTTCTGGTCGGACAGATGGGAAATCCGGACCCGGATCATTATGTGGAACGGACTCAGAACAGAATGTTTACCTTCAAGGCCAATACTTCATTAGAAATTCTGATTGCAGTGACAGATAAAAGCTCTGCTTCGCCGGGAATCCAGAGTGTACCTGTTTTTGGAAATCCTTTAAAAATAAACACCATAAGGGGAATTTCGGTGTTTATCAATTCCTCTGTATTTACCTTGATCATTCTGGTTCTGGCGTTTTCCGTATGGGCATTTTTTAAAACCAGAAGCAGGGCAAATGTACTTTTTGCAGGAGTATGCCTTTGTGTGCTCGGGTATACCTGCTATCCCCTTCTGCATACATACCTGGCGCTAAGAGTACAGCCCTGGTTCTCTGTTGAAATGCTGTTCTATTTTCTCGCTTTTCCGGCAATGCTTTTGCTGGAATATGAGATCACCGGGCAAAAGTATAAGTGGATGGTATGGGGGGTTCTTGCTACAGCTGTGGCAGGTCTTGTGGTTACACTTGCAGGGATTTTTGCAGGGGGAATGGAGACCGCAGCTCTTTCTTATGGTATTTCAGCGGCAACAGAGGTGCTGAAATGGTTTACCGCTGTATGCCTTGTTTTAACTGCGTTTTTCTATACGGAAGGGATGCAGGGCATTTCTCTTCTTGCAGGAACCGTCATTTACGCAGTATCTCTGGCAGCAGACCGCATATGGTCTTTGTATGATCCGATTATTGGCGGCTGGTTTCCGGAATGGGGCGGCATCATTTTGACAGGTATATTTGGAATGTTTCTCTGGAGAGAACTGACAGAAGGCTATCGGATGCGGCTGATCTATGAAGAACAGTCCAGACAGATGGAATTGCGTCTGCTTATGCAAAAGGAGCATTATCAGAAGTTAACTGATGCACTGGAAGAGGCAAGCCGTACAAGACATGACTTCAGACAGTATATCCGTACTGCTTCCATTCTGCTGGAACAGGAACATTATGAAGAACTGAAAGCGTATTTTCATCAGTTCGCACAGGAGAGCACCGAAAAAATGCAGACACCAGTATGCTATTGCAAGAACATGTCTGTGGATGCAATCTTACATTACTATGCGTCACAGCTGGAGCAAAAAGGTATAAAGTACAGATATTCAGTAGAGGTTCCAGAGAAAATGAAAATTTCTGATCTGGATATCTGCAGGATTTTTGGTAATCTGATGGAAAATGCAGTGAGAGCAGTGCAAAAAGAAGAGAACGCGGATGAGGCTTATGTAAATTGCATCTGCAAAGTAAAAATGGGAAAACTTCTGATCAATATTGAAAACACCTATGCAGGAGAAGTGCAGAGAAATGGGGCAGCTTTTTATTCCACAAGTCACAGCGGGCAGGGAATTGGAATTGCTTCTGTTTCCAAAACAGCAGAGAAATATGGTGGATATGCCGACTTTTCTGCCAGAAACGGTGTATTCCGGGCGAATGTGTTTATTCCACTGGAAGATATGGATTTACGGCTTTCGGACAAAGCCGGCTGACAGGCTGAGAAATTTTGCCGGGTCTTTCTTCCACATATAAAAGTCTGCGCAACCAGTTGTGCAGACTTTTGTATTACGAGAAAAGATAATTCAGATATTCCTTCTTGATTGCGTTAGCTCCCCGTTTACGGATCTGGACGGTTTCCTGGTTGTCCAGAAGAAAGCCCTCCTCCAGGGTTTTATGAATGCGGTCCATATTCACAAGACAGCCGCGGTAGCAGGAGAGAAAACAGGGGAGATCGTGAATCAGTTCCTCGAATTTCTGGAAAGTCAGGTATGTGCGCAGAACTCCTGCGTCTGTGTGAAGCTGGACAGCATTGTGAAAGGTGTCTGCATATAAAATGGTTTTTACAGGAACACGCAGAAGGGTACGGTCGCAGATCACCTCTATATATCGTGTATCCTGTGCACGCTTGATCTGAATGGAGTCCAATACCTTTGTGAGCTTGTTTGTATCAAGAGGCTTCAGAAGATAATAAGCTGCCTGCACGTCGTAACTGGCAACCGCAAAAGCATCGCTGCTGGTAACAAAAATAAGAGCACAGGAGTCGTCTTTTTCCCGAAGCTGGGCGGCCAGGTCCATACCATTGGCCTGCTTTATGTAGATATCAAGAAAAATCAGGTCATAACTGCCGGGAGAATAGCTGTTCCAGAAGTCTTCAGGTGAAGAGAAGGTATGTAATTGGATAGATATCTGTCTTTGGTCATAATGTTCCCGGGCAGCTTCTGCAAGTGCATCAAGATCCTGCTGCACATCATCAATTATTGCAATGTTCAATGCTGAAATCCTCCAAAAGAATGAAAACCTGCAGTAAATCAAAATGTTGCTGTGAACAGTAACATCAAAATATCACTGAAAGTGTCATTTCATCCCATGTATATTGTTTTTTCAAAATAAATCGGATATAGTAACCTCAAGGTGATGAGGCGTTAGAAAGTATTATAAACTTTTTAGATCCTCTATATAATATCACAAAATATGATAAAAGTGAGGTAGAAAAATGAAAAACTGGAAAAAAGTTATGGCTATGTTATGTACCGCAGCAATGGTAACCGGATCTTCTGCTCCTGTATGGGCTGAGGCAGATGCAGCAGAAGATACTGAGACTGCAGATGATGAGATTACAGAATTAACAATGGACATGCTTGATGAAGCTGCATATGAAGGAACATGGTTATCTTTTGAGCCGGGCTTCGATCTCTATGTACCAAGTAACTGGGATGTTCTGGAAATTTCAGATGAAGATGCTGCAGACGGTGTTATGTTCCAGGCACAGGATCCGGATTCTGAAGAAGGCGTGAACATGGTAGTGACCGCTACAGATGTTGGAACAGAGTATGATCTGTATTCCATGGCTGATGAGCTGGCTACAGAGTATGAAGATGTTGAGAAGGTTTGCATTAACGGACTCTATGCGGTTTCCTTCGAGACTGAAAGTACATACGGAATCGCTTTCCTGGAGGATGCTGAGGGAATGATGTACAATGTTCAGATCGGACCGAAATCTGATGATGTTCAGCCTATCGCTGAGACACTTTTCGTTTCTCTGATCAAGACAGAAGACAATGTGGAAGATGCAGAGGCTGAGACCGATGCGGCAGCTGACGAGGAAGCAGCAAACTAATTGCTGTAAATGGAATCAGCAGTAATAACTAATTTAAATGCGAAACGTAAATGTCAGCTGGAAATAAATTCTGAAGCTGGCGCTTAAGAAAACAAAACAGAAGCTATGCAGTATATGGAAAAAGACTGCAAGGCTTCTGTTTTTTTGTTTCGTCAGATAAATATGCGTTTAACAGTTAGTTGTGTAAAGATTTCTTCAGCTTCGTATTCCATTTCTGTACAATCAACGGATTCATTTTAATCTTTTTACGATCGTAAGTGATCAGTCCGTTGGTTTCTTCTTCAATATCAGAAAGCTGCGTGAAAACAGTTGCAGAGTATCCTTTTTTTACAGAGGGTACAATTATGTTTTCCATCAATCTGGAGAAGCCGTCGGTAAGCGCCTCATTGGTGGTAAATTTCTTATATCCGTAAATATTTTTGCAGGCACTGTGCTCTGGAAGGCGAAGAGAGTAGCCTCCAAATTCAGATAAAGCAAGTACGCGGTCTGATTCTGGTACTGGAAGTCCCAGAAAATAATAATGGAGACTGTTAATATCACCACAGCCCTGATCAAACCATCCGCTGGCAGAATCTACCAGGCGGGAAGGATCCAGCCGGTGAATAAAATCTGTAACTTTTTTTGTGGAAAATTGTCCCCATCCTTCGTTAAATGGTACCCATGTGACAATGGAAGGATGATTATACAGTGTCCTGACCATATCCCGGATATCGTCAATGTATTCCTGGCGGCCGAATTCATCTGTGCGAGAGAGCAGGCGGGCGTGGAGGTCTTTTACCGGAATGCGCATCCAGTTTAATAATGTAGCCAGATAGGTGACAAACCAGTGATGGTAGGAAGAACCGCCGTTAGGCATATCCTGCCATACCAGCATTCCCATGCGGTCACAGTGGAAATACCAGCGGTCTGTTTCAATCTTGCCATGCTTGCGGAGCATATTAAAACCAAGATCTTTCATTGCACGAATATCGTAGATGAGAGCTTCATCTGAAGGTGCTGTATAAAGCCCGTCGGGCCAGTAGCCTTGATCCAGCACGCCGCTCTGAAAATATGGCTGATTGTTCAGGAAAAAGCGTGGATAGTTATCGTCAGCTATCTGTACGTCACATTTGCGGAGTGCGAAATATCCAAGAACCCGGTCTTTGCCATATTCCAGGGAATAGGGGTAAAGCCATGGCTCTTTGGGAGTCCAGGACTTCTGCATATTTTCCGGGATGGAGAGGGTGGCTCCTTTTCCGGGACGGATTGCGGCGGTAGTTATTTCATCCTGGCATAATGTATCGTTAAGTCCGTCTGCTTCGAGAAAAACAGGTGGATAAACTTTACAGATCACATTGGATGAATTCTGCCTGTCAGGTGAAAAAGCCAAAACAGTTCCCTGAGAATCTGTCTGATCCGCTGCCGTGGGACTTATATGGGCGGGAGATGCATTTTCGGCCGAGGATGCGGAGGATACGCGGATTCGCATCCGGACCAGACTATTGTCCCAATCCGGGGTAACACGCACATCTCTTATGTATTCGTTCGGTACGATCTCCATCCATACAGTCTGCCATATCCCGCTCTGGGCAGTATAGAACATACCGCCGCGTTTCAGCTGCTGTTTGCCTCTGGCATGATAGGAGGTGTCACTGAAGTCATGGACACTTATTAGGATAGAGACTGTGAGATCTTCTGTAATAAAGTCTGTAATATCTGTGGTAAATGGAAGGTAGCCGCCCTTGTGATAGGTGACGAACTTTCTGTTAATGTACACACTGCAGATCTGATCTACAGCTCCAAAATGCAGAAGAAGCCGCTGACTTTCTGTATTCAGGCAGTTCTCTGGCAACTGGATGGTACGGGAATACCATAAGGTTTCATCAGGCAAAAGCTGGCGCTTTACCTGGGAAAGAGGCGCTTCAGGTGAAAAGGGCACCAAAATCTGTCCGTCAAAGGGGAAATATTCGCTTTCGTAAAATTGCCATGGAAGAATGCGGCTGTCAGTAATCAGATAGTCCCACATGCCGTTCAGATTGATCCAGTGACGGCGTACCATATCCGGACGAGGATATTCTTTCAGAGTCTGTCCCCGGGCAGCCGCTTTGCTCCAAATGGTTTCCAGATTTTTCAAATATATGTCCTCCTTAAATTTACGAAAAGTATGAAAAAATAATTATAATGATATGTCTTATTATACACGAAATATGGACGTTTGCAATTGGATTTGTGAAAACCCGTTCCGCAACATTACTGTTCACTGGTAATGTTCCGCGAGGTGTTTTTGCGAACAAAGTTCACAGAAAAACGAGAATCTGAGCGTGAAATCTTGCGGATGCATGAGTTTTGTGTAACGCGAAACGTGTTGCTATGAATGGAGCGAAGAGAAACACGCTTGCAGGGGGTGGAGTGGACAGCATATCGCAACTTACGATTGAAAAAGCAGGTGCGGTATGTTAGGATAAAAAGGATTGATGGAGGGGAAAAAGATGAATAATTCACAAAACAAAAATCTGCTGACAGAGGGGTCTATCTGGAAGAAACTGATGGGATTTGCGTTCCCGCTTTTTCTGGGAAACTTGTTCCAGCAACTGTACAATACAGCAGATTCTCTGATCGTGGGAAACTTTCTGGGAAGTGATGCATTGGCTGCGGTAAGCTCATCCGGCAGTCTTACATTTCTGTTGGTAGGATTTTTTCAGGGTCTTGCTATGGGAGCAGGCGTTATCATAGCGAGATATTTTGGCGCAAGGCAGAAGAAGGAGCTTCACAGGGCGATTCATACCACGGTGGCTTTTGGTATTCTGTGCGGTATACTTCTTACAGCTGGCGGTGTTGTGCTTGCACCGAAGATTCTGATCCTTATGAAAACACCGGCAGATATTTTGCCGAAATCCACCCTGTATTTCCAGGTATATGCCATGGGATCCTTGGGTCTGGTTCTTTATAACAATTTTGTAGGCATTATGCAGGCAGTGGGAGACAGCCGTCATCCATTGTATTACCTGATTTTTTCATCGCTTTTGAATGTAGCTCTGGATATGGTTTTTGTAGGCGGACTTGGAATGGGTGTGGAGGGCGCAGCTCTTGCCACTATCATTTCCCAGTTTATGAGTGCATTTTTGTGCCTGCACCGTCTGATGAAAAAAAGCCCGGAGGAGTATACGGTTTCCCTTAGGGATGTTCGCCTGGACTCCTATATGCTGAAACAGATCGTATCCAACGGTCTTCCTGCTGGCATCCAGAATTCCGTGATCGCCATTGCAAATGTGGTAGTGCAGTCTAATATCAACAGCTTCGGCAAGCTGGCTGTTGCTGGATGCGGGGCATATTCCAAGGTTGAGGGATTTGGTTTTCTGCCTATTACCTGTTTTTCTATGGGACTGACCACATTTATCAGTCAGAATCTGGGCGCAAAGAAATATGACAGGGCAAAAAAAGGAGCCCGTATTGGTATCCTCTGCAGTATTTCGATGGCAGAGATCGTGGGAATTATTGTGTATTTTGCAAGTCCGGTATTTATTGCCGCTTTTAACAATGATCCGAAAGTGATTGCTTTTGGAGTGAAAGAAGCACATATCATTACTCTGTTCTATTTTCTGCTTGCCTTTTCCCATTGCATTGCAGGACTTATGCGTGGAGCGGGAAGAGCTACGGTGCCCATGTTTGTTATGTTGGGCTGCTGGTGCGTGATCCGTGTGACTTATATAACCATCGCTGTGAAGCTGCATCCGGTGATCCAGACTGTATTCTGGGCGTATCCGCTGACCTGGTCATTAAGCTCCATTCTGTTTTTGATTTTTTATCTGAAATCAGACTGGATCCATGGTTTTGAGAAAAAAAGAAACTGACAGAGGCGGAAAATACTGAAATAAATGCCCGTGGATGGTGAAAAAGGAGTTATGGTTTTTATGAATGTACTGAACATTGAACATGTAAGCAAGATTTTTGGAGATAAAAAGATTTTTGATGATATTTCCTATGGAATCCATGATGGGGATAAAATCGGAATCATTGGAATCAATGGAACTGGAAAAAGTACTCTGCTGAAAATCATTGCAGGGGAAGAGGAGACAGATGAGGGACAGGTGATTTCCCAGAATGGCCTTCGTATCACCTATCTGCCTCAGATGCCAGATTTTCCAAAAGGTGCCATTGTACAGGACTATGTGGCTGATGGGAAATGGCAGAAGGACTGGAGCACAGAAAGCGAGGCCAGAAATATTTTGAATAAGCTGGGGATTACAGAACATGATGTCCCTGTGGAGCAGCTTTCTGGTGGACAGAAGAAGCGTGTAGCTCTGGCCAGAACTCTGGTAAACCCTTCTGATGTGCTGATTCTGGATGAGCCTACCAACCATCTGGATAATGAGATGGTAACCTGGCTGGAGGATTACCTGAACCGGTTTAAAGGCGTTGTGATCATGGTTACGCATGACCGTTATTTCCTTGACAAAGTTACCAATAAAATTCTGGAAATCAGTCATGGAAAAGTATATTCCTATGATGCCAATTATTCAGGATTTCTGGAATTAAAAGCACAAAGAGAAGAGATGGAACTGGCTTCCGAGAGGAAGAGACAGAGCATTCTCCGTATGGAGCTGGAATGGGCGAAGCGTGGCTGCCGTGCAAGAAGCACCAAGCAGCGCGCCCGTCTGGAGCGTCTGGAAGCGTTAAAAAATGGCAAGGCGCCTGTTCAGGAGACAGATGTGCAGATGGACTCTGTGGAGACCAGAATGGGGAAAAAGACAGTAGAGCTTCATCACATTTCCAAAAGCTATGGCGATAAGGTGATTCTGGATGATTTTGACTATATTGTGCTGAGAAACCAGAGACTTGGAATTATCGGACCAAATGGATGCGGAAAATCTACTTTGATCCGTATTATTGATGGAATGGTGGAACCGGATTCCGGTACCGTGGAGATCGGGGAGACGATCAGGATCGGTTACTTTGCCCAGGAAGTGCCGGACATGGATGGAAACCAGCGGGTGATTGATTATATCCGTGATGTGGCAGAGTTTATTCCTACCCGTGATGGAAAGATCAGCGCATCTATGATGCTGGAGCGTTTTCTTTTTGATTCTGCAATGCAGTATACACCGGTAGCCAAGCTGTCAGGAGGAGAGAAGAGGCGTCTGTATCTCCTGAAGGTACTGATGGAGGCGCCAAATGTACTTCTTCTGGATGAGCCAAGTAATGATCTGGACATTCCTACACTGACCATTCTTGAAGATTATCTTTCTACATTTTCCGGAATTGTGATCACGGTATCCCACGACCGTTATTTCTTGGATGACGTGGTGGACCGCATTTTTGCCTTTGAAGGGAATGGAAAACTGACCCAGTATGAGGGTGGTTATACAGATTATGCAGAAGCAAAAGCGCGGAAATACGGGGCTGGAAGCAGTGAAATTGGTGCCGGGGCCGGCAGCAGTTTGTCAGATAAAGCGGCTTCCGGAAATAACAGTACAGAGGATGAAGGGAAAAAACCTACCAGAAAAGACTGGAAGCAGGGACAGAAGTCTGAAAAACTGAAATTTACTTATAAAGAAGAACGGGAATATGCTGTTATTGATGAGGATATAGCCAGACTTGAAGAGAAAATTGCCAGGCTGGAGAATGATATGATGGCAAATGCCACCAATTCCGTGAAGCTTCGTGAGATCATGGCAGATAAAGAGGCGGCGGAGAAGCAGCTGGAAGAGAAAATGGATCGCTGGGTGTATCTGAATGATCTGGCGGAGCAGATTGAGGCACAGAAAAATAATGGATAAAGGTGACAGGAAGCTGCATGCTTCGAAAGCCCATAAAGAAGAGGAAAGCTTTCTGAACAGGAGAAAGGAATTATTTCGCAGACTACCAAAAATTGACAGGCTTATGGGAAGGGAACTGACGAAAGAACTGACGGAACAGTATGGGTATCGTGCAGTGCTGGAGGCTGCCAGAAAGGTGGAAGAGCAGCTGCGGGATGCCATGCGTCAGCAGATTTTGGTGGAAGAAAAGCCAGCTGTGTTCCTGGATACATCCGGACTATCAGGACAGAAGGATGGCTTACCGGTAAAGCTGTCTGATCTGAAGGCTTTGCCTGAGACAACATTAGATTATACAGAGTATGTTTTGCAGGAAATGAAGAGACTGCTTGCGCACAGAAGCCAGAGGCAGATGCAGCGGGTGATCAATGCTACCGGTGTGATCCTCCACACAAATCTGGGAAGAGCGCCTTTAGGGGACAGACTTGTGTCTGAGCTTGTACCTTTGATGACCGGATATACCAATCTGGAATTGAATCTGGAAGATGGGAAGAGGGGAAGCAGATATGATCATTTTGCTGAAAATCTCTGCAAGCTGACAGGGGCTGAGGCTGCCATTGCAGTGAATAACAACGCGGCAGCAGTGCTGCTCATGCTGACAGCGCTGGCCTCCGGAGGGGAAACCGTAGTTTCCCGAGGAGAGCTTGTGGAGATTGGCGGGAAGTTCCGGATTCCGGATGTATGCAGTCAGAGTGGAACGATGCTTGTGGAAGTGGGGACTACCAACCGGACTTATCTGGAGGATTACGAAAATGCAGTGACAGAGAATACCGCTGCCTTTCTGAAAGTGCACACCAGCAACTATCAGATTACCGGTTTTACCCATGAAGCAGAGTTTGTAGAGCTTGCAGAAGCGGCACATAACCGCGGAATTCCCCTTTTGGTGGACTTTGGAAGTGGGAGCCTTGTGGACATTGCCTTTTATGGAATCGAGCCTGAAAAGACCGTACAGGAGCTTTTGAAGAAAGGTGCAGATATTGTATCTTTTAGTGGAGATAAACTTCTGGGCGGACCACAGGCAGGAATACTGGCAGGACGTAAAGATTTGATCGAAAAGATTTCCAGGCATCCTCTCATGCGGGCACTGCGAATCGATAAGTTTACAGCTGCCGCGCTGGATAAGACAGTAAGTATTTATCTGGATGAGAGTCAGCTGGAGAAAGAGATTCCGGTTTATGATATGATGAGTCGAAGTGCAGAAGAACTTAAGCGGAATGCATTATGGCTTATGGGTGAACTGTTGGCCGATGCTTCTGAATATGAATTTGCAGTAACCTCTACACGAAATCCTGTTGGCGGTGGTACTACACCTGGAAAAACACTGCCTGGAGCTGCATTGCAGATAAGAAGCCTGAATGGAAAGGGCCTTTCCGCGCAGGAAATCAGTGACTGCTTACGGAAAATGGATACTCCGGTTATTGGTCATATTGTAGACGACTGGGTCTATCTGGAAATGAGAACCATAAGGACTGGCGAAGAATTGGAGATTCTCAGAAAAGAATTGAAATATGATCTGTACAAGAAAAACCCTCAATGATCTTTGAAAATCATTGAGGGTTTTGGAGCATTATGATTCTATTTCCCCATATGCCATGCCAGTCTTACGCTTGCAGAGTGGACTGTTCCTGTGAGCCAGTCGCAGTCATTGGTGATCCAGTCCATGATGCCAAGCTGGCGGGTTTCCCAGGCAACGGTAGCTTCATGGGCTTCCGGTGTTTCTTCAGTCTCCATAGTGGTGTCGATCTCGTCGTAGCCGAAAATATATCCGCCTGCGCTCCAGATGCTGAAGTTGCTGTCAGGACCCGGGTCAATTCTGCCCTCTCTCGCGGCAACCAGTCCGTCATGTCTTGCCTTATATTCTTCCTCGCAATCAGGTTTCAGTCTGGTTATGAACATTCTGTGGCGGATCAGTTCTTTGTTTTCGCGGACAACACCGAAATTGTGGTACATCAGACGCATGTTTTCGCCAGGGGTGGAGATCCAGGTGAAGGTGTGGTCAATTCTGGAGGTGAGAGCTTGGATGCTGGCTTTTTTCTCTTCTGAAAATTCGTTATTTTCGTCTGTTTCGTAATATCCGAAAATCAGGGAATCACAGTTCCAGATGCTGAAATTATGTACCTTTTCCTGATCCAGAAATGCAGTCAGATCTGGCCAGATCTCTCCTAATATCTGGCGGTATTCATTTTTTTTCCCTTTTTTGATTTCCATAGCAAAGCTGTGTCTTTCCATAAGAAAAATCCTCCGTTTTATAAAAATAAGATATTGTGTATATCTAGTTTTTCTGTTTTGAACCTTGTAAAAAAATATTAATCTAAGAAAAAGTCAAGTTTACTTCTCACGGAATGTTACCAGTGAACAGTAATAGTTACTGTTCACTGGTAATGTTCCGCGAGGTGTTTTTTGTGAACAAAGTTCACAGAAAACCCGAGAATTGCGGCGCGAAATCATGCTTTGCATGATTTCTGTGCATCGCGAAGCGCGTTACTGTGAACGGAGTGAACAGTAACCAGTAATAAGGATAGCATAATTTCTCAGATAAATCCACCCTTATATTGACATTCAGCATGTACTTATATACAATAAGAGGACTGGCCTGGAGCATGTTTGAAAAATCATTCCCGCAATCTGCACGCCCTGCTTTGCAGTATATTTTGCCTGAATTTGGTCTGCGTAGCCCGCTGCGACGCCCCTATCCGGGCAAAATTTCCTGCAAATTGTGATGCACATCTTGCAGAAAGTTTTTTTCAAACACGCTCTAAAAAAGAGGGCGACAGAAAAAAAGGGTTACTGGTCACGGGGCGAACCGTAAACGAAAAGGTTTAATTACAGAAGAGAGGGGATTGTTTTTGGAAAAAGAAGTAAAAGTTCAGGAAAATAAAATGGGTGTGATGCCAGTGGCAAAGCTTCTGCTCACCATGTCTGTACCGATGATGATTTCCATGCTTGTCCAGGCACTTTATAATATTGTGGACAGTATGTTTGTGGCGAAATTAAGTGAGAGTGCACTTACTGCAGTTTCACTTGCGTTTCCGGTGCAGAACCTGATGATCGCAGTGGGAACCGGTACTGGTGTTGGTATCAATGCGCTGGTGTCGCGCTCTCTTGGGGAGAAAAAGCAGGAGTATGCCAACAGTGCTGCAAATAACGGTATTTATCTTGCAATTTTCAGCTTTATTGGATTTGCAATTGTTTGTGGATTTTTTGCACCTGCTTTTTTCAGGGTGCAGACTACGGATCCACAGATCATGGAATATGGTGTGGATTATGTCAGAGTGATCGGAATTATGTCCTTCGGCCTGTTTATCCAGCTGACCTGCGAGAAGCTTCTGCAGTCTACAGGGAAGACGGTGTATTCCATGGCAACACAGCTTCTTGGCGCTATTATCAATATTATTCTGGATCCAATCATGATTTTTGGTTTATTCGGCTTTCCAAGAATGGAAGTAACAGGAGCAGCCCTTGCCACTGTTACAGGACAGATCATTGCAGCAATTGCAGGTGTGATCGTGAATATGAAGCTGAATAAAGAGCTTCATATTTCTCTTGTGAAATATAAGATTTCCGGTGATGTGATCCGCAGCATTTACAGCGTAGGCTTTCCATCTATTATTATGGCGTCTGTTGGTTCTGTTATGACATTCGGAATGAATAAGATCCTGATGGGCTTTACTTCTACTGCAACGGCGGTATTTGGCGTGTATTTCAAGCTGCAGAGCTTTATTTTTATGCCAGTGTTTGGACTGAATAATGGAATGGTTCCCATTGTTGCTTACAACTATGGTGCCAGAAAACCGAAACGTATTACGAAAGCAATTAAGCTGAGTATTATTTACGGAGTATGTATTATGCTTGCTGGTTTCGCTGTATTCCAGCTGTTTCCGGGAAGTCTTCTGGGAATTTTCAGTGCCTCTGACGATATGATGGCAATCGGTATCCCGGCACTTCGTACCATTAGCCTCAGCTTTCTGATCGCAGGATTTTCTGTAGTTGCATCTTCTGTGTTTCAGGCGCTTGGACATGGTTTTTTAAGCCTTGCAGTGTCTGTGCTGCGCCAGCTGGTAGTACTGCTCCCGGCTGCGTTTATCCTGTCAAAAGCAGGTGGCCTTGGAGCCTGCTGGTGGTCCTTTCCTATTGCAGAGGTGTTCTCAGGAGTGATCTGCTTTGTGTTTATACGATATGCGTATAAGAAAGAAATTCATCCGCTTTACGAGAAATAAAATGATATGAGTGTCAAAAGGTCTTTTGACACTCATTTGATACCCGGATTGCTACGCAGCTACGCTGCTCCCGCAATCCTCCAAATATTCGAAATCCGCTGATTTACTACGTAAATCGCTACTTTCTCATATTTGGCGTGTCCCAAGTTCAAAAGCCTTATCGTGCAAGCACGAACAGCTTTTTGACCTTTTGACACTGGTATCATAAAATAGATAGGAAAACAAGAGCCCTCGGAATTTCGGTCCGGGGGCTCTTGCTAAAATTCGTAATATTTATTTTTATTCCATATGCACCGTTACATGATACTCTGTCTTTCCGTCCTCAACAGGTACCACAGTTCCATTCACATGCTTGCCATCAACCTCCAGGTAAGCTACACCTTTTTCCACATTATTCGGATTCTTAACGTCGAAGTAATAGGTGGCACCGCGGAAGCGGCGGGTGAGGGTGAAGTCACCGAAGCCCTCCGGAATACACGGATCAATGGAAAGGCCGTCATAGGATGGCTGCACACCCAGGATTGCCTGGGAGAGGTTCACGAAAGTCCATGCGGCTGTTCCGGTAAGCCAGCTGTTCTTTGCCTCACCGTGGCGGGCTGCGTCACGTCCTGCGATCATCTGGGAATAAACATAAGGTTCTGTACGATGGATTTCGCTAATGTTTTCAATATAAGACGGGCAGGTCTTTTTATAAATTTCAAAAGCACGGTTTCCTCTTCCGATAACAGTTTCGGCAATGGAAATCCATGGATTGTTATGGCAGAAGATTCCGGCATTTTCTTTGTATCCTGGCGGGTAGGAAGAAATTTCACCAAGGTTCAGGTAATATCTGGTGTAAGCCGGCTGGTGAAGCATAATACCATATTTGGTATCCAGGCGCTCTTTTACAGAATCAAGAGCTTTTTTTGCCAGACCTTCTTTCAC
Source organism: Ruminococcus sp. Marseille-P328 (assembly GCF_964249465.1). NCBI lineage: Bacteria > Bacillati > Bacillota > Clostridia > Eubacteriales > Oscillospiraceae > Ruminococcus > Ruminococcus sp. Marseille-P328. The sequence continues at coordinate 137,120 of NZ_CAXUBQ010000008.1, forward strand.
GCCAATGCCAGCAATGATACAGAAGCCCTGCGGTTCAATGAAAATCTGTCCCTCTTCGCATTCGTGGGAACCAACCTTCTGAGAGGTGGCGTCATAAGCACGAAGGAACCATTCTCCATCCCAGCCAGCGTCAAGGACTGCCTGGTACATTTCTTCAACAGCTTTCTGCGCGATAGCAGCGTCCTCCTCTTTTCCAACACGTCTGCAGATCTCTGCAAACTCATTTCCATATTTTACATACATACCTGCAATAAATACAGATTCTGCAACTGGTCCCTCAGATGGTCCTGTGGTCTGGAAGGATTCACCAGGCTCATTGGAAAAGCAGTTCAGGTTCAGACAGTCGTTCCAGTCAGCACGTCCGATGAGAGGAAGCTTGTGTGGTCCAAGATGGGTGCGGCTGTATTCGAAGGAACGGCGGAGATGCTCAAAAAGAGGAGCTGCTTTTTCCATATGGCAGTCAAAAGCAACCATTTCATCCAGAATGGAATAATCTCCAGTTTCCTTTAAGTAAGCGGCCACAGCGGCAATCAGCCACAGCGGATCATCGTTAAATCCGCTTCCGATATCCAGGTTGCCCTGCTTGGTAAGCGGCTGGTACTGATGATAAGCACTTCCATCTTCGAACTGGGTTGCAGCAATGTCAAGGATTCGTTCTCTTGCACGCTCCGGGATCAGATGTACAAATCCAAGAAGATCCTGGCAGGAATCACGGAAGCCCATTCCACGGCCGGTTCCGGATTCATAGTAAGAAGCGGAACGGGACATGTTGAAGGTTACCATACACTGGTACTGGTTCCAGATATTTGCCATACGGTTTACGTGAGGATCCTTACTCTCTACATGATAGCGGGAGAGAAGATCGTCCCAGTAAGTATTCAGGATGGCGAAAGCTTCATTTACCTGTTCGGAAGTTTCGAATTTCTCCATGATCTTCTTAGCAGGCTCTTTTTTGATCACGTTTAAAGCTTCCCATTTGTCGTCTTTTGGGTTTTCACAATAGCCGAGAAGGAAAACATATTCTTTTTCTTCACCAGGTGCCAGAGAAACATTGATCTGCTGGCTGGCAATGGGATACCATCCGCTGGCAACAGAATTGTGGCTCTTGCCTTCCTCTACAACGATTGGAGCATTGTTGCCGCGGCCAAGTCCTAAGAACTCATCACGGCTGGTGTCAAAACCGTCTACAGGAGTATTTACAGTGAAAAAGCTGTAGTGATTGCGTCGTTCGCGGTATTCGGTCTTATGGTAAATGGTGCTGCCGATGATCTCAACTTCACCGGTGCTTAAGTTTCGCTGGTAGTTGGTCATGTCGTCCACAGCATTCCAGAGGCAGAATTCTACATATGAAAATAACGAAATCTCTTTCACTTTATCTGAATTGTTTCGCAGAGTCAGTTTGTTGATCTCGCAGGCTGTGTCAATAGGGACGAATGCAAGAAGATCAGCTGCCAGGCCGTTTTTCTCACCGTGGAAACGGCTGTAGCCAAGTCCATGGCGGCACTCATAAACATCAAGAGGAGTGCGGGTTGGCATTGCACCTGGATTCCATACGGTATCCCCATCTTTGATATAGTAGTATTTTCCGTTGGAATCTACCGGGATGTTATTGTAGCGGTAACGAGTGATACGGAGCAGCTTTGCATCTTTATAGAAGCTGTAGCCGCCGCAGGTGTTGGAAATCAGTGTGAAGAAATCCTGGGAGCCAAGGTAGTTGATCCATGGCAACGGGGTATCTGGTGTTGTAATGACATATTCTTTATTGGCGTCATCAAAATGTCCGAAATTCATAGTGGATCTCCTTTGATAAATTTTATTCTTGCTGAATTCTTTCTAATTGGTTGATTGCTATTCGTGATTTACATCAGGGTGCATTAATTTATTTTTCGAAGCTGCACAGTGATCTACGCTTATATAGTAATAATGTTTTGCAAATGCAATGAGTAGTTTCGAAAAAATCAATTGGATTGAATTGCGAGATAATTAACATACGAAAACGAATAAGTAAAGGCAATTAGAAATAAAAGTAAAGAATAATGGTATATATTTGCTCTTAGTATAATAGAAAGACTGATTAAAAGCAACATAAAAATTACTGTAATAATGAAATCTATTATATATTACAAATCAGAGATTTAAAACACGAAACTTTTCGCGAAAACATTTCGGAAAGAGCTCTTATTCACAATTAAATTGTTAAAAACACAAATATCTAAATTGTGCAATAGGTAGAATGATGTGAAAACGCACAAAAAATGCAGGAAACCACTTGATTTTTTGTGCACTAGGGGGTACTATAAGCTCACGAAAACGATTTAGAGATGACAGGAAAGAAAAACAGGAAAGAATGAGGCAGGCATATGGTTTCCATGAAAGAAATCGCAAAACAATGTAATGTCTCAGTCGCCACTGTCAGTAAAGCATTAAATGGTTACTCCGATATCGGAGAAGAAACAAAAAACTACATATTAAGAACGGCTTCAGAGATGGGATATCTTCCCAACTCATCGGCAAGAGCTTTGAAGACGAAGCGAACCTTTAATCTGGGAGTTTTATTTGTGGACGAGGCCCGAAGCGGTCTCACACATGATTACTTTAACAGAGTACTGGAAAGTTTCAAAAGCACCGCAGAAGCGAAAGGTTATGACATTACTTTTACAAGCGGAAATGTTTCCGGTAAAAGGATGACCTACCTGGAGCACTGCAGATACCGGGGTGTGGACGGAGTGGTAATGGCCTGTGTGGATTTCACCGCAGAAGAGGTTCAGGAGCTTCTCCTTTCAGACATTCCGGTGGTGACCATCGATCATATCTGTGATGGAAGGATATCGGTAGTATCCAACAACATCCAGGGAATGGAAGAACTTGTTACCTATATATATAAGAAAGGACACCGCAAGATCGCTTACATTCACGGAGATGACACATCGGTTACCAAGAATCGTCTTGGAAGCTTTTACCGGACCCTGCAAAGACTGGGGATTGAAGAACCGGATGAATATGTAAAACCATCTTTTTACAGAGATGCTGATCTGGCAGGTGAGAGAACCGGTGAACTTTTGGATTTGAAAGATCCGCCAACCTGTATTCTCTATCCTGACGATTATGCAGCGATGGGAGGGATAAACGAGATACGGGAAAGAGGACTTCGGATACCGGAAGACATTTCAGTAGCCGGGTACGATGGAATTAATATCGCCCAGGTTCTTGAACCCAAGCTGACAACCCTTTGCCAGGACACAGCTGCAATCGGAAGGATAGCGGCAGAAAGGCTGATTGAGCTGATTGAGCACCCGAAGACAACAGTTATTGAGAAATACACAGTGGATGGAACCCTTTTTAAAGGAGCTTCCGTGAAAACTTTGTATCCATCAAAAAATTTCAAGTAGTTATTAAAAAAAAATTAAAAGATATAATTAAAGGAGGAAGTAACATGAAGAAAAAAATGGTGAGCGTATTATTAACAGCTTCTATGCTGGCAGGAATGACATTATGTGCAGTCCCGGTTATGGCAGAAGATGCAGAAACACCGGAAAACGAAGTTACCGGTGACGCTTCCGCAGATGATTCCTTTGTAGTATGGGGATGGAACGATGATATCAAGAAGATCCTTGATGGACCATTCAAAGAGGCTTATCCAGATGATTACGAAAGAATCGTTTTCGTAAACACAGGTGGATCTGATTATTATCAGAGCAAACTGGATCCTGTACTTGATGATCCTTCAAATGAGTTATATCCTGATATGATGGGCCTGGAAGTTGACTATGTTCAGAAATATGTAAACAGCGACTGGGTACAGAATGTAGCAGATCTTGGAATCACAGCTGATGACTATGCAAACAGCTATCAGTACAATCTGGATCTTGGATCCGATGTTGATGGAAACGTAAGAGCACTGTTCTGGCAGGCAACTCCTGGATGCTACGCAGTTCGTGCAGATCTGGCTGAGAAATATCTTGGAACAACAGATCCTGCAGCATTAGCTGAGAAATTCAAAGATCTGGATACCATCGTTGCTACAGCTAAAGAGGTTAACGATGCTTCCGGCGGAAAATGCAAACTGTTCTCTGGCTATGATGAGATCAAACGTAGCCTGACCGGTTCCAGAACTCAGGGCTTCTATGATGAGAACGATAAGATTACAATTGATGACAACATCAAGACATATATGGAAACAGCTAAGACTCTTTATGATGAAGACCTTACCTTCAATACCGATCAGTGGAGCGCTGACTGGAGTGCAAACATGAGTGGTGATGGCGTTGATTCTAACGCAGCACTTGCTTATATGGGATGCCCATGGTTCGTATACTGGAGCTTAAGTGATGCTTGGAAAGGCAACACAATCCTTGTTCCTACCCAGACAAAATGCTATTGGGGCGGCACAGGACTTGCAGCTACAACAGATTGTGCAGATACCGAGCTTGCAGCTAAGATCATGAAATTCTTCACATGTGATGAAGATGGAATGGTTGCAATCAACGCTCTGAACTCTGACTATGTAAACAATACAGCAGCTGTCAGCAAGATCATCGAGGCTGGTACATCCGCAGATGGAAACGGCTATCTGTATCCAGACGCTGGACAGAACTTCATGGAGTTCTTCCTTCCATTAGCAGACGGACTTGACGCTTCTATGGTAACAGCAGAAGATCAGCAGATCCTTTCCCTTATGGATACTCAGACCAAGGCTTATGCTACAGGCGAAAAAGACCTTGATACTGCACTTGCAGATCTGACTGCATCTATCCATGATACATTCTCTTACCTGAGCGCAGAATAATGTGGCTTAAGAGTTTGCAGAGTCAATTATAAGTAAGTAGTGAATGTGCTGCTTCTTCCCAAAAGAAGGAGCAGCACATTCTTATATAAGCGAGCAGCTGCTTTTGCTATAAAAAAGCAGAATGACTGCCAGTGGCAGAGGAGGATGGCGCAGAAGCCCGGAGGGGCAGGTACTCCCGCCAGTGTCAGGCATTCTGCCTGGGAAAAGCAGGCAACTTCAGACAGGAGGCTGTTATGAATAAGAAAAAGAAAAAAATGATCGATTATGGAAGGTATGGCTACTTCTTTATTGCACCGTTTTTTATCACTTATCTGGTGTTCCAGCTGTGGCCACTGATCAATACTTTCTATTATAGTACCTTATCCTACTACAAACGTAACGGGCGTGAATTCATGGAGTTTGCAGGACTTCAGAATTTTGTAAATATCCTTGGTATGGCTGCAGGAGAGAGAGGTTATGTACTCAGCTATCTGAAAAATACCCTTGTAATGTGGGGCTGCAACTTTGTTCCTCAGATTCTGGTTTCCCTTCTTCTGGCTGTATGGCTGACGGATGAGAAGGTTAAGGTAAAAGGAACCGGTGCGATGAAGGTTATCGTTTATCTTCCAAGTGTTATCACTGCAGCTTCTGTTTCTGTATTGTTTAAATCTTTGTTTTCCCAGTACGGACCAATCACCCAGACTTTGAAGGACTGGGGCGTTCTTGGCAAGAACTTCGATTTTATGTCCAGCGTAGCAGGAAGCCGTGGGCTGATCTCCACAATTCTGTGGTGGATGTGGTTTGGTAATACGACCTTGCTTCTGATTTCAGGCGTTCTTGGCATTGACCCGGGACTTTTCGAGGCTGCTGATATTGATGGTGCAACAGGCTGGAAAAAATTCCGCTACATCACTTTACCGCTTTTGAAACCAATTATGTTGTACACATTGGTTACCTCCGCAATCGGTGGTCTTCAGATGTATGATATCCCGGCATTGTTCAACGTTCCGGAAACCGGACTTGTTGGTCTTCCAGATGATAAGACTACTACAATGGCTATGTATATTATGCGTCTGTATAACAGCGATGTTGGAAAGGCAGCAGCCGTTTCCGTAGTACTGTTTATTATCACGTTGGTTGTCAGTCTGATCCTGTTCGCAACTATGAGCGACAGCGAAGACAGACGTATGAAAAAAGAGCAGAAACAGCGTAGAAAGGCAGGTGGAAGATCATGAGTAAAGCCGCAACAGCAGACAGCTACAGCAAGAATATGCTGCATCAGAAAGTCTTCCGTACCATTATTTGTATTTTATTCTGTATCATTGCACTTTTGCCATTTGTTCTTCTGGTTATGAACGCAACAAGAGATTCTGAGTCTATCAAGGCTGGTGTTTCCCTGATTCCGTCCACACACCTGATCGAGAACTGGAAAAACCTGATGATCAAGCAGAACGGTATGCAGATCACTTTGCAGAAAGCAATCATTAACTCTGCAACCATTACAATCCCTGGAACCTTCCTGTCAGTTTACTTTTCATCTCTGACAGCTTATGGTATCCATGTATATGATTTCAAATTCAAAAAATTTGCATGGGCATTTATTATGGCAGTTATGATGGTGCCAAGTCAGATTTCCATCATCGGTTTCTACCGTTTCATGCTGGATCTGAAGCTGATCGATACATACGTTCCGCTGATCATTCCTGCCATTGCAGCTCCAACTGTTGTTTTCTTTATGAAACAGTATATGGAAAGTACACTTTCTCTGGAGATGATCGAGGCAGCCAGAATCGACGGTTCAAAAGAGTGGAATACCTTTAACAAAATTATCCTGCCGATTATGAAACCGGCAGTTGCCACACAGGCAATCTTTCAGTTTATTGCACAGTGGAACAACCTGTTTACACCTACCATTTTGCTGACAACAGATTCCAAGAAAACACTTCCTATGTTTGTACAGCTGCTGAGCTCCAACCAGTTCCGTACGGACTATGGTGTAGTTTATGTAGGACTTTTTGTTACCATTATCCCTCTGGTTGTTGTATACCTGGTACTTTCCAAGTACATCGTCGCAGGTGTTGCACTTGGCGGTGTTAAGGGTTGATGGCGTGTATGAAAAGCATTTGATTAAGAAAAATATTAAAAGAGAATAACATGTACAGTCAGGGGAGAAATCTTCTGGCTGTATTTTTGCACTTTTTTTGAAAAATAATTTAGCATCACTGAAATTTATTAAGAATTTTGGTATTTTCAGGTGGCAAACAGAGAATTATATGTTATACTGATTTGGTGTCATTTATAGGAAAAAGCAGCATGTTTTTTGAGAATGGCATAGAGCCTGTTTGAAAAATCATTCACGTAATCTTGCAGAAAGTCTTTTTAAACATGCTTTAGGATAAAATTGGGCGAGGTTATTGTTTTATGGGGTATCAGGAAACAATCACATTTATTTTGGAGATGATTGGAACTATTGCATTTGCAGCGTCAGGTGCACTGGTGGGATCGGAGCAGAAGATGGATATTTTCGGAGTTTCGGTTCTTGGGGTGATCACTGCAGTTGGCGGGGGTATGATTCGTGATGTGACGCTTGGAATTACCCCTCCGGGAGTTTTTCAGAAGCCAGTATATGCGGCTGTAGCAGTGCTTACTTCAGTGCTGGTGTTTTTTCTTCTTTATTTTAAAAGGGAGATGCTGAAAGGAAATGTTACTTATGACAAAGTAATGCTGGTGATGGACTCTGTAGGACTTGGGATATTTACTGTGGTTGGCGTAAATACTGGAATCCGTCAGGGGTTTGCAGACAACACTTTCCTGCTGGTATTTGTGGGAACCATCACCGGTGTTGGCGGAGGATTGCTCCGTGATATGATGGCAGAGGTGCCGCCTTATATTTTTGTAAAGCATATTTATGCATGTGCATCCATTGTGGGAGCTATTGTTTGTGTGTATACGTACCGCTGGTTTGGAGTGGTGTTCTCCTTGATCTTTGGATCTGCAGCGGTGATCCTGATGCGGTATCTGGCTGCACATTACAGGTGGAACCTGCCGAAATTAAAATAAAAGGTAGCTATTAGAGGAGTACTTATGATTAAAGCAGAGAATTTATCCTATTCTTTTCCACATAAAGAGTTATATAATAAAATTTCATTTACCCTGGAGGATGATGTGCATTGTGCCTTTATCGGAACCAATGGAACCGGTAAGAGTACACTGGTGAACATGATCCTTCATCCGGATAAATATTTATACGATGGAAAGCTGATCGTGGATGTACCTGGAAGGATTGGATATGTCAGTCAGTTTTACACCATTGAGAGAGAAAAAGAGGTTACGGTATTTGATTACATCAGTGAAGAATTTGTAAGGCTTCAGAATAAGATCAACCAGATCTGCGAGGATATGGCAGTTACAAATCATCTGGAGGAGCTGATGGAGGAATATCAGCAGACTTTAGATGAATTTAATGCCATTGACGGTGACTTTTACGAAAGTAATATTCGCAAGCAGCTGAAAACAGCGGGTCTGGCTGGGTATGAAGACCAGCTTCTTACAAATTTAAGCGGTGGAGAGTTCAAGCTGGTGCAGGTCATCCGGGAGATGATGATCAGCCCGAAATTTATTATTATGGATGAGCCAGATGTGTTCCTGGATTTTCAGCACTTAAATGCACTTCGGAATCTGATCAATTCCCATAAGGGAACACTGCTTGTGATCACCCACAACCGCTATCTTCTGAATCATTGCTTCAACAAGATCCTCCATCTGGAGAATACGGAGATGCAGGAATTTGATGGCAATTATGTGGATTATAATTTTGCACTTTTGCAGATGAAAATTGAGCAGCAGGAGCTGGCTGCGGCAGATATGGAGGAAATCGAGCGTAACCGCAAGATTGTAGAGCGTCTTCGAAACAGCGCTACTGCCATTGACAGTGCAACAAGGGGAAGAAGCCTGCATGCGCGAGTTTCCCTTTTGGAACGTCTGGAAGCGAGAAAGACAAAGTCTCCATTTGTGGATATTAAGCAGCCGGAGATCGTATTTCATGCAGATGAGGTTTTTGATGCGGAAGTTTCTGGTGAAAATCCGGAAGAAGCTTTGGAAAGTGAAAGAAAATCCGAGTTGGGAGATGCGAATGCGGAAAATGAAGCTGAGAAGATAGTGTTAAGTGTAGAAGACTATAATGTGACCTTTGACCGTGAGATTATGGAACATGTTTCCTTTGTTCTTCATGCAGGGGATAAGGTTGCAATTGTGGGACCAAACGGTACTGGAAAGACGACCCTTCTTCGTGATGTTATCAAAGGAGAAAACCCGGCAATCCGTCTTGGCGAAAATGTTAAGATGGCATATCTTTCCCAGATGCATGGGGAGGTATTTGATGAGAAGGCCACTGTTCTTAAAAATTTTGAGGATGCAGGCTTTGATACCGATGATCAGGTGATAGCTTACCTGAAAACCTATGGTTTTGAGAAAGAACTGATCTACAGTTCGGTATGTGATCTGTCTGGTGGAGAAAAGAATCTTCTCCAGCTTGCGAAGATTTCCAGAACAGGTGCAGGTCTGCTGCTACTGGATGAGCCAACCAGTCATCTGGACACATATTCCCAACTGGCACTGGAGCAGGCGGTAGAGAAATACAATGGGACAGTTCTCATGGTTTCCCATGATTTTTATACCGTAGCCAACTGCATGGATTATGTGCTTCTCACAGAGGATAAGGGCCTTCGCAAGGTAAGTATGCGAAAATTCCGAAAGATGATTTACGCCGATCACTTTGATAAGGATTACCTGGAATATGAGCAGAAGAAAAAAGAACTGGAGAATCGAATAGCTTTCGCACTTCAGGCTGGCAAGTATGAGGATGCGAAAAAAATTTCACAAGAACTGGAAAAACTTTTGCGGAAATATAATGGATAACAAAATATTTGTATAGGAAGCAGCAGTGACGGACATATGTGCCGGAAACGTATAAGAAAAACAGCCCCCGGAAAAATTCCAGGAGCTGTTTTTAAATAAGGGAAACAAAAATATAGTAAGATGTCAAAATAATTTATTACTCTTCGTGAGTATCCTGCAATGCCAGGTAACCTTCCTCGCCGGTTCTGATCTTGACAACGTTTTCGATGTCGTATACGAAAACTTTTCCATCACCGATCTGACCGGTATGAAGAACTTTCTTGGCGGTTTCGATAACCTTCTGAACAGGAACAAGGCTGACAACAATTTCAATCTTGACTTTCGGAAGCAGGTTCATATCCATCTCAACGCCACGATAGTAAGCAGGAGCCCCTTTCTGGACACCACAGCCAAGAACGTTTGTAATGGTGATTCCGGTTACGCCGATTTCATTCATAGCCTGCATAAACTCTTCCAGCTTGTTCTGACGGGTAATGATAACAACCTTTGTAAGCTTATGAACGCCGTCTGTCGGGAGTTCCGGAATGAATTCAGCTGGAGCAGAAGGTCTGGGAGCAGCGGTAAATTCTCTGGAAGTTCCCATAGGAGTGGGAACAGAAGCAACAGCATCGCGAATAGCAAATCCGTCATAAGCACTTGCAAGACCATGTTCTTTTATATCAAGACCCTGAATCTCCTCTTCAGCAGATACTCGAAGACCCATAGTATGTTTGATAACCTGGAAAATAATTGTCATTGTAACTGCAACCCATGCAATTGTGATAAGCATTCCGGCAAGCTGTACACCAAATCCGTGGAAACCGCCGCCAACAAGAAGACCTTTCCAGCCTGTACCAGCTCCATCGGAGAAAAGACCAACGGCGAGAGTACCAAATGCACCGTTTAAGCCATGGACACCAACAGCACCAACCGGATCATCCACTTTTAATACTTTATCAATAAATTCAATACCAAATACTACGACAAAACCAGCTGCAATACCGATAATAGCAGCAGATGCAGGAGATACAGTATCACATCCTGCAGTAATTGCAACAAGACCTGCAAGAGATCCGTTCAGGGACATGGATACATCTGGTTTTTTATAGCGGATCCATGTGATCATCATAACCGTTACAGTTGCAACTGCAGCAGCAAGGTTTGTGGTAACGAAGATTTTTCCTGCACTTACAATTGCATCGCCTTCCATGGATACAGTGGAAGCACCGTTGAAACCAAACCAACAGAACCAGAGGATAAATACACCAAGTGCACCGACTGTCAGGTTATGACCTGGAATTGCTTTTGATTTTCCGCTTTTGGAATATTTTCCGATACGTGGTCCAAGAATGACGGCACCGATAAAGGCGGCCACACCACCTACCATATGTACTGCACAGGAACCTGCGAAATCATGGAAGCCCATCTGACTGATGAAACCGCCGCCCCAGATCCAGTGACCGGAAATCGGATATACTACAAGGCTGATCATAAGACTGTATACACAATACGATGAGAATTTGGTTCTCTCAGCCATAGCACCGGAAACAATTGTAGCGGAAGTAGCACAGAAGACTGTCTGGAAAATCAGGAATGCCCAGAACGGAACTCCGTCAGGAAGCATTGCACTGCCATAATTTGCTTCTGAAGCGATACCACCGATTCTTCCGAAGAAGCCGTTTCCTGCACCGAACATGATTCCAAAGCCAACCAGCCAGAAAGCCGGAGTACCGATACAGAAATCCATCAGGTTTTTCATAATAATGTTACCTGCATTTTTGGCTCTGGTGAAACCTGTCTCCACCATAGCAAATCCGGCCTGCATAAAGAAGACCAGCGCGGCACCAACAAGTACCCAGATCGTGTTTACTGCTGAATAATCCATAATAATTTCCTCCCTCTTTTCGCACTTTTCGAAATGTTTCGAAAAACACGTTTTTAATATCAAAAAGCGCGAAAGAGAAAACAAATTTGTTTTTTCTTTCGCGCCTTTACGATCCTGGTATATTATCTGCGTCTGCAGAAATATTGTTACTGTTCACTCTGTGACCAGTAACACGCTTCGCGATGCACAGAAAGACGAACCTTCTTGTGACAGGCACAAGAAGTAGCGTTTGCTGCGCAAACTTAATTCTCGGGTTTTCTGTGAACTTTGTTTACAAAAAACACCTCGCGGAATGTTACCAGTGAACAGTAACGAAATATTCAGTTGTAAAATTAATATGTAAAACAGGGGATATCCGTATCGTGTGATTAATGGATGAGGAAATCGATAATGAATTATGAAGTAGAGTTTCATAATAGATATCCCCTGTATTTACCTGTGTGAGAAACAAATTCCAAAAACAGGAACAGTTTCTTTCATTTAGAATTCTCCTCTGTAAATCTGATCAGATATAGAAGAGAAGTTTTCCATATGTAGGATATGGAAGCAGATCATCCGGAATGAGAGTTTCAGCTTCATCAGCAGATTTTCTCAATTCCTCCATGTCCTCAAGTACTTCAGCCTGATACAGTTTTGCATTTTCCAGAACATCTTCAGTTGCTTTTGCTTTTGCTGTATCAGATTTCAGCTTCTCAAGACCTTTTGTCATAGCATCCTGAAGTCCGGACAGCTTGGTGATAAGAGTAGTTTCACTCTCACAGGTGATTCCAGGTACAACAGATGCTTTCAGGCTTGCTGTGCTTGCAATTTCTTCAATATAAGACATAACAGATGGAAGAAGGTCTTTCTGAACCATTTCAACCATTGTATTAGATTCGATGTTGATGGTCTTGGAGTAGTTCTCAAGCCAGATTTCATAACGGGAGTGCAGCTCTTCGCTGGTGAAAATGCTGTGCTTTGTGAACAGGTCGATATTCTTCTGGGCAATCCACATTGGGAGAGCATCCGGGGTAGACTTCAGGTTGTAAAGACCACGTTTTTCAGCCTCTTCAATCCACTCATCTGTATAACCGTTACCGTTGAAGATCACACGTTTGTGTTTCTTAATGGCTCTCTTAATCAGTTCATGAACTGCATGTTCCATATCTTCCGGAGCTACACCATCAAGCTCTTTGGCAAACTGGTCAAGAGCTTCCGCAACAGCTGTATTCAATACAATATTCGGGTTTGCAACAGAAGCAGCAGAACCAAGCATACGGAACTCGAATTTGTTTCCGGTAAATGCAAATGGTGAAGTACGGTTTCTGTCAGTATTGTCTTTTACAAAGTGTGGCAGAACAATTGCTCCGATATCCATCTGTACAGCGCCGTGAGAAGTAAAGTAAGTATCATTTTCGATAGACTTCAGAACTTCTGTAAGTTCATCACCAAGGAAAATAGATACAACTGCTGGCGGAGCCTCGTTGGCACCAAGTCTGTGATCATTTCCTGCACTTGCAACGGAGATACGAAGAAGATCAGCATATTCATCAACTGCTTTAATAACTGCCATTAAGAAGACAAGAAACTGAATGTTTTCAGATGGTGTTTTTCCAGGATCCAGAAGATTTACGCCATCATCTGTGATCATGGACCAGTTGTTGTGCTTACCACTTCCATTGATTCCCTCAAATGGTTTTTCGTGAAGCAGGCAAACCAGATCATGTTTGTCAGCAACCTTTTTCATGATTTCCATTGTCAGCTGGTTGTGGTCAACTGCAACGTTTGTGGTATCGAATACAGGAGCCAGCTCATGCTGTGCAGGAGCAACCTCGTTATGTTTTGTTTTTGCAGGAATGCCAAGCTTCCAGAGCTCTACATCAAGATCATGCATGTAAGCTGCAACCTTTGGCTTCAGAGTTCCAAAGTAGTGATCTTCCATTTCCTGTCCCTTAGGAGCTGGAGCACCAAGTAAGGTACGTCCACAGAATACAAGATCTTTTCTTTCTTTATAAAGCTCCTTTGGAACCAGGAAGTATTCCTGCTCAGGTCCTACTGTTGTGGAAACATGTTTAATTCCCTTGTTTCCAAGAACGTGAAGCATGTTTACGGCTGCTTTATTTAAGGTATCCATAGAGCGAAGGAGAGGAGTCTTTTTGTCAAGTGCCTCACCGCTGTAGGAACAGAATGCTGTAGGAATGTAAAGGGTTCCGTCTTTAATGAAGGCCGGTGATGTTGGATCCCATGCTGTGTATCCTCTTGCTTCAAAAGTAGCACGAAGACCGCCGGATGGGAAACTGGAAGCATCCGGTTCACCTTTTACAAGTTCTTTTCCGGAGAAATCCATGATCACCTGTCCATCGCCTGTTGGGGAAATGAAGCTGTCGTGTTTCTCAGCTGTTACATTTGTCATAGGCTGGAACCAGTGTGTATAATGAGTAGCACCATTTTCGATTGCCCATTCTTTCATGGCTACTGCAACGGAGTTTGCAACATCAAGCTCCAGGTGAGTACCATTTTCGATGGTCTTTTTCAGTGCTTTGTACATGTCCTTAGGTAATTTACTGCGCATGATCCTGTCGTTGAAAACAAGACTTCCATAGATTTCGGGAATATTCTGTGTCATAACGGATACGCTCCTTTCACTTTTCATGTCTTTCTTCATCCTTATTTTTGATAAAAGAAAAAGGCGCCTTGGATACATTTCTGTATTCCAAAGCGCCTTTGCTTTATGTTCTGTAGTATACTCAAAAAAAAACAGATGTCAATAGTTTTTTTGAAAAAAATTCCAAAAAGATTTTGCGGTTGACTGAAAAAAGTTCTTGCTCAAATTAGGATAGGCATACTTGACAAATAGGTTTCTTCCATTATAATTTTTGTTCAGAGCCAAGCAAATTTACAGCTAGAGCCTGTTTGAAAAATCATTCCCGCAATCTGCACGCCCCACTTTGCGGTATATTTTGCTCGAATTCAGTTGCCGTAGCCCGCTACGGCGCCTTCATCCGGACAAAATCTCCCACAAATTGTGACGCACATCTTGCAGAAAGCCTTTCTCAAACACGCTCTAGAGCCTGCATAACGATACGTCCCTGGCTGTAAATTTATTTGGCAATACGCCAAATCGACGAAATGGGATGCATTTTGGAGATTGGATTTGATCATTAAAATAAAACTCAGTACCGAGGAGGAAAACAAATGGCAGAGATTAAAGAAGAGTGTGGTGTCTTCGGAATCTATGACCTGGATGGAAATGATGTGACGTCTTCTATTTACTATGGTCTGACTTCTTTGCAGCACCGTGGTCAGGAAGCCTGTGGCCTGGCAGTATCGGATACTAAGGGACCTATTGGAAATGTTAAGTTTCACAAAGATCTTGGACTGGTAAGCGAGGTGCTTCGCGAGGATACACTCCATAAGATGAGTGGTGATATCGGAATCGGACATGTACGCTATTCCACAACAGGAGCATCCGTTGCAGAGAACGCACAGCCTTTGGTTTTATCTTATGTAAAAGGAAGTCTGGCACTGGCACACAATGGAAACCTTGTTAACACTGGGACACTGAAATGGGAACTGATCCAGAGCGGAGCAGTTTTTCATACCACCACTGACTCAGAAGTGATCGCATTTCATGTAGCCAGGGAGAGGGTACATACCAGCTGTGTAGAGGAGGCAGTTCTGAATACAGCCAGGAAGCTGCAAGGCGCATACGGTCTTGTGATCATGAGTCCCCGTAAGCTGATCGGAGTCCGTGACCCCTATGGCTTAAAGCCTCTCTGCCTTGGAAAAAGGGACAATGCTTACGTGCTGGCTTCTGAGAGCTGTGCACTTACTTCTGTAGGTGCCGAGTTTATCCGTGATATCGAACCTGGTGAGATGATTACGATCAGCCGTAAGGGCGTGAAGTCAGACATGACTCTTGCGGATACGGTGAAAACCCGTGCCCACTGTGTTTTTGAATATATCTATTTTGCAAGACTGGACAGTACCATGGACGGTGTAAAGGTTTATGATGCACGTATCCGTGGCGGTAAATCCCTTGCAAAATCTTATCCTGTGGAGGCAGATCTTGTCACCGGTGTTCCGGAATCCGGTCTTCCTGCTGCCAAAGGATTTTCTGAAGAATCTGGTATTCCATTCGGATTTGCATTTTATAAGAACTCTTATATCGGCAGAACTTTTATCAAACCTACTCAGAAGGAGAGAGAATCCAGCGTTCATCTGAAGCTGAGCGTATTGGATGCTGTTGTAAAAGGAAAACGCATTGTGCTTGTGGACGACTCTATTGTCCGTGGAACCACCATAGCAAACCTGATCCGCATGTTGAAAGAAGCAGGCGCTCTTGAAGTACACGTAAGGATCAGTTCTCCGCCATTTTTACATCCATGCTATTTCGGAACCGATGTGCCAAGTAATGACCAGCTGATCGCGGCGCAGCACTCTACAGAAGAGATCTGTAAGATGATTGGGGCAGATTCCCTTGGTTATATGGAGATTGATTATTTGGAGGGCATGGCAGGTGGACTTCCTATTTGTAAGGCATGCTTTGACGGAAAGTATCCGATGGTAATTCCAGATGAGAATAATTTACAAAATGATTTTGAAATTCATAAGATATAAGAGAAATAATTTTGCCTATGCAGGTTGTCTCAGAACTTCCACAATAATAAAATAGTGCATAACTACCAATATACCGGTTGCATATTTGTGCAATCGGTATATTTATTTCTGAAATGTTACAAAAAAGTGTGAAAGAAAAAACTTGACAAATATCGAGACTTGGTGCATAATTTGCCTCAATCAAGGGAAAACGTTTTCGAGAGCCTTTGATTTTGATAGAAAAGGAAACTATAATTCCTGTAAAACAGAAAGGGTGATAACGATGTGTCAGAAGCAGATTAAGCTGAATGCGAAGGAAGATGTTCAGGAATTCGTAAGGGCAGCAGGTAAATGTGATTTTGACATAGATGTTTTCTATAACAGAATCATCATTGATGCAAAATCCATTCTGGGAGTTCTGAGCATGGATCTTACAAGGGTTCTTACTGTACAGTGCCATGGCGAGAGCAAGGAATTTAACCGTACATTACAGAAGTTTGCAGTTGCCTGATTAAGTAGTTGCAAACTGGCACCTTTTAAGGTGTCCATAAAATCGTAAAAAACAGATATTGCCGGGAACGACTTGAAATATGAGACAGCATGGCATCCCGACAGCATCTGTTTTTTTTATAACTCAAATTGCTATTTAGTGTGTTGGGAGGGTGAAAAGTTCTTCAGGAGGGACGCATTTGGACAATGTGTATTACTCACTCGCCGGCGCAACGCTCCAGCGAACTAATCGCTAACTGCGAC
>NZ_CAXUBQ010000009.1:0-142912 GCF_964249465.1 Ruminococcus sp. Marseille-P328
TCGCCTTGGTAGGCCGCTGCCCTGCCAACTAGCTAATCCAACGCGGGTCCATCTTATACCACCGGAGTTTTTCACACGGAACCATGCGGTTCTGTGCGCTTATGCGGTATTAGCAGCCATTTCTGGCTGTTATCCCCCGGTATAAGGCAGGTTACCCACGCGTTACTCACCCGTCCGCCACTAGAAATAAATTAAATCGACCGAAGTTTCAATAAAGTATTTCCCGTTCGACTTGCATGTGTTAAGCACGCCGCCAGCGTTCATCCTGAGCCAGGATCAAACTCTCTGTAAAAGTGTTTGATGCACTCAAGACAACCAACTAGCTTAGTTATCTCTCGTCATTACTGTTATAAAAAGTTCATTCATTTGAATGATGATTCGTTAAGAATTTTCGAGAATCGTATGTGTTTCACTGTTTAGTTATCAAGGTTGTTTGTCTGTCATCTCTTTGCGACAGCTTGTTTACTTTATCATATCTTCCAAATCTTGTCAAGCACTTTTTTCAAAAGTTTTTGAGATTTTCAAGATCCTGTCTATCGTTCTGTTCAAACGACTTGATTACTTTATCATAAGTTCAGTCATTTGTCAACAGTTAATTTAAATTTTCTGAAAACTATTTTATTTTTCAGCATTTCAGAAGCAATTTCTTGCGACAGCTTGTTTATTATACCACTGCCGCAAGGAATCGTCAAGCACTTTTTACAAAAAAGTTTATATTTTTTTGTTCAAATTATTTGTCGAATCATGTCGAACTCTTTTTCTTGCATTTTAGCCCGCCATGGGCTATGCTATAACAAAGCATTTCATTTCAGTAAGTCTATTTAATATCATCTCTGGTATCTTCGGCGCTCTGCCGCTTCAGAAATCTCATGCTTTTCCCATATAGCAGCAGGAAGGTTTCTGACCAAAATGTAGAGATTTACATTAAGAGGCCTTCCACCATCTTTATAAGGAGGTCTTCTATGAACAATGTATCTTTACCTGTAAACCGTATTTACAAGGATCGACTCTACAAGATGATTTTTAATGACAAATCAGAATTACTGAAACTTTACAATGCAATTAACGGAACTCATTATGATGATCCTGCAATGCTAACAATTACTACATTGGATAACGCAATCTACATGACAATGGAAAATGATCTTTCCTTTATTATTGATATGCGCCTGGCACTTTATGAACAACAGTCCACGGTAAATCCCAACCTACCTTTACGCTTTCTCATGTACATAACAGATATTTATTCAGCCTATACGAAAGACATGAACATATATGGTTCCAAGAAAGGGCAGATTCCGCTGCCTTCCTTCGTAATCTTTTATAATGGTGTGAAGTCGCAGCCAGACAGGACAGAATTTCTTCTTTCAGAGTTATTTCATCCAACAACCGACCAACCAGCGTTGGAATTGAAAGCGGTTATGCTTAACATCAATAAGGGGCATAACCAGGAATTAATGAATGCCTGTCATACCCTTCGTGATTACTCCGAATATGTTGCTCGCATTCGTACCTATTCTGCTGAAATGCCACTGACTGACGCAGTTGAGAAGGCAATTACCGAATGTATCCATGAAAACATCCTGCGGGATTTTTTACTAAAGAACCGAGCGGAGGCGAAAGCTATGAGTATTTATGAATATGATGAAGAGAAAACCTTGCGTATGTTTTGGGAAGAGGGTTATGAAGACGGAGAACGGAATGGAAAAATCCAGGCAACTATTGAAATGTGTTTGGAATTTAACCTCTCTTCAGATGCCATTGTTCAAAAACTAATGACGAAATTTCAGTTTTCTGAAAACCAGGCACAGGAATATCTAGACAACTATATAGCTCAAAATTCTTAAACTAATTTTTTCTATGAATAATTGTAATTTCATAATATCCTTGCGCAAAACTGGCGGAGGATAAATACTTCCTTCATCTGGAAGCATCTCCCCCGCCGCCTTATTTCCTACAGAAAATCCTTCAGCTTTTCCACATTCTCCTCTTCAAATTCCTGCAGCCGTTCCATCAGCTTTTTGATGTCTTTCTCCACGTCATTTTCGTACTGATGAAGCTTTTTCACGGCTTCGGTAATTCCCATGCTGCTGCCCTGGATCAGCATTTTGGCGATGTGGGAGGTGGAGTCATCGGCCATGGTCTGGAGGTTAACCATAAGGTAGGTGCGGATTTTTTCAAAGGTGCCAAGACCTTTTTCGTCATATCCGCTCCGATTCAGAATATCCCTGGCTTCGTTATGAAACTTCCGATAGCCCTCAATCTGCTTTTCCAGACATGTCTGCAATTTTTCGTCTTCCGTGATCTCAAGCAGCTGCTCCAAGGTGTCTATACCCATCTGGGAATTCTGATACACATAGTTTAGAAATTCTACATCGGCATTCATAAGCGTGTCTCCTTTACTGTAAATCCATTTCTTTACATATGAAATAATAAAACTATCCTCTATGTCTATTGTAGAATTCCCATTTTTGCCGTTATTATTCCAATACACGCCCATATTCTGTCCTTCTTTTCGCTAAGTATAATTTCCAAATCAACCCATAGCCTGCTTGCGCCATTTTGTTATTTTGATAAAGATTCCCTCCAAGCCATGCTTACATGGACAAAGAAGCCACAAATATTTGAAAGGCTGGACAGTATGAACAACAGAAGCAGACCATGCAAAGCCTCAACTTGCAGCTATTCACTTTTACTCATACTTCACAATTTCCTTCTTCAATCTCTTCATGATCCTTTTTTCCAACCTGGAAATATAAGACTGTGAAATTCCCAGAAGGTCCGCCACTTCTTTCTGTGTTTTTTCCCTTCCCTCCTGTCTTCCAAGCCCGAACCGCAGTTTGATAATCGTCTGCTCCCTTGGAGAAAGCTTGGAAATTGCTTTTCCAAGAAGCTTGATCTCCACCTCGTTCTCCAGCCTCTGGGAGATCACATCATCATCCGTTCCCAAAATATCAGAAAGCAAAAGCTCGTTTCCATCCCAGTCCACATTCAGTGGCTCATCTATGGAAACCTCCATTTTCGTCTTACTGTTACGTCTGAGATACATAAGAATTTCGTTTTCAATACATCTGGATGCATACGTAGCCAGCTTAATATTTTTTACCGGGTTAAAAGTATTGATTGCCTTAATCAACCCGATAGTGCCAATGGAGATCAGATCCTCCACACTCACACCTGTATTATCAAACTTTTTGGCTATATAGACCACCAGCCTGAGATTGTGCTCGATCAAGGTAGACTTAGCTTCTTTCTCCTCTGGTGTACCCAGTTTTTCAAGGATCCTCGCTTCTCTTTGTGTTTCCAGTGGCGGCGGCAGAATATCACTTCCACCAATATAATAAACCTCTCCCTGTCTGCCGAGCAGGAATCTGGGCATTACCTGAAATGGATAATACGCTGCACTTGCTGATCTGTTCATGAATAAGTCCCCCTCCTAATGCAAAATTCTGGAATTCAACAGTACCTGGTACTCTTTTCCCAAAGCAGAGGGTTCCACGGCCAGCGCCAGCACCGGATTTGCCACATGAATCACCTCCCTGGGAGTGTGAATACAAAGGTCATCTAACACCACTGCCAACAGCACGCCTTCCTCCCCGATTGTCTTATAGGGCAAAAAGTGCGGATGCAAGTCAGCCGGCTCTGTACCTTCCAGCTCCCCTGGGTTCTCCTTAAGGTGTTTCAGCCTGTCTGCATTTTCCTGCGGAAGCAATGCTTCCAGAACCTCCGGTTTTATAATAAATACCTCCTTCTGGCTGATGGGGTCTACAAGAAAATTTCCTGTATCCCAAAGCCCGAAAAACGGTTGTACATTTCCCCGATAGGACAGGGTAACTGGATAAATATTTTTCCATCTGGCACGGAAAGAATCGCTAAGATAGATCAGTGCACTAAGTCCCATGTAGGCTCCTGCGGCAACAATCAAAAAACGTATGGGTGTCGCCTTTTTTACAGGTGCCGCTTCCATAAGACCTCCCATGAAAAAAGCCATCAGGTAAACAGTCACCAGAGCTTTTACCAGAAGTCCGTTTTTCTTAAGATCCAGTCCAAGAACCAGCATGCCCCAGGCACAGCCGCCATGGAGCAGTACCTTTGCAGGAAAAATCATATCCGGCAGTACATATAAAATGAGGCAGGAAAACAGAGCGCCAACGGCTGCCGCCAGCAAAATCCTTCCACGATTTCTTTTTCGCAGGAAAAGCTTTCCTACAATGCGAAGAAGAACGTAATCCATTAAAAGATTCGTCAGAAAGACGATGTCTATGTATACGTCATAATACATAAAAAGCCCCCTGTGGCCTGTCGTCCGTTACCTTTTGCGGTAACGTCAATCCTTAACTTTGGTAAGTGAACCCATTATACGGTCACAGAGGGCGCAGATTTTGTCAAAAAGGGGCGGGAAATCCTAAGAATTTCTCGCCCCAAATCGACAGCATGATCTGTCATTTTTCGTTATTTTGTTCTAAATTAATTCTGTCAATATTATTTTCAATTAAAGCAATTCATTTTTTCATGCTTCGTGCAAAATTAATTCTACTGCTTTAATTCGTCTTCTTCATTTTTCTCATGTAAAGCATCCAGAAGACTTCTCAGTTCTCCAATCGGAAACTGTCCCGGTGCAGATGCGGCGCCAACTGTTCCAAAGGTAATGCCAGAGCCGAAGTTCTCTCCGGAAATTCGGGTAATAGAACCAATACTTCCCATTGCCATGGATACCAAAGGCTTTTCGCACTCCTGTCTCATAGCATTTGTTGCCTCCATAATTGCTGCCACGTCTTCGAAACCATGAGGCATTACCGCCATTTTCAAAATATCAGCGCCTGATTTTTCCATTTCGCGGAAGCGGTTTAAAAGAACCTCCTGACTGTCTGTTTTGTGGAAATCATGGGAAGAAGCGATCACTTTGACTCCTTCTTTTTGAAGCTCTGCCACCAGCTTTTTCTTCTCTTCCGAATTACTCATAACTTCCACATCAACCAGGTCTGCCTTTTTGCCTTTTGCAATATTTATATTGCAGGCAGCGTAATCCTCCAGAGAAATGGTAATATTTCCGCCTTCCTCACTTGTCCGGATTGTAAAAAGCAGTGGTGTTTCACCAAGAATTTCTGCCAACGCTTCAAGCACATTCTGGCAGGCTTCCGGATTCATCAGTTCTTCAAAGAAATCTGCACGCCATTCCACCAGATCTGCAGCTGCTTTTTTGGCATCCTCTGCTTCCTGGCAGATTTTTTCTCTGGTGGTTCCAGTAAGAGGAACGCAGATTTTCGGGATTCCTGCTCCAATGGTCAGGTTCTTTATCTGAATAGGTTTTGTCATTTCTTGACATCTCCTTTCTCATAGAATAATATATACTTAGTAATACTTTAATGATTTCCAGTTTTAAACTAAATGAAAGTTCATGTTCCAATATCTTAAGGCTGTTCATACTAGAGCGTGTTTGAAAAAGGCTTTCTGCAAGATGTGCGTCACAATTTGTGGGAGATTTCGCTCGGATGAGGGCGCCGTAGCGGGCTACGGCAACCGAATTCGGGTGAAATATACCGCAAAGTGGGGCGTGCAGATTGCGGGAATGATTTTTCAAACACGCTCTACCCCAGATCAGTCACTGCTATTGCCTTGGACTTTCAAAATAATAGAAACTTCAGGAGGTACCTTATGATCCCAATTACCGGTCACACACAGCTTACCGCACTTCTTGGAAGTCCGGTGGCACACAGTATTTCACCACTTATGCACAATGAAGCATTCCATCTTCTTGATCTTGATTACACTTATCTTTGCTTCAATGTAAACGAGGAAAATCTGGAAACTGCTGTCATGGGACTGAAAACTTGCGGAATCCGTGGCTTCAACCTTACCATGCCAAACAAAAACAAGATCGTGGAGCTTCTGGACGAGCTTTCCCCTGCTGCCCG
Source organism: Ruminococcus sp. Marseille-P328 (assembly GCF_964249465.1). Classification (NCBI taxonomy): domain Bacteria; kingdom Bacillati; phylum Bacillota; class Clostridia; order Eubacteriales; family Oscillospiraceae; genus Ruminococcus; species Ruminococcus sp. Marseille-P328. The sequence continues at coordinate 5,916 of NZ_CAXUBQ010000009.1, forward strand.
ACTGATCGGCGCTGTGAACACCGTAGTCAATGACAATGGACGCCTTACCGGCTATAACACTGACGGTGTAGGATACATGCAGGCTGTCAGAGATGCAGGATATGATGTGATCGGAAAAACCATCACCATCATGGGGGCCGGTGGTGCAGCTACTGCCATCTGTGCACAGGCTGCCCTTGACGGGGTAAAAAAAATCCATATTTTTGCCCGTGAGACCAGTCGTTTCTGGAACCGCACACAGAAGCTGGTGGAAAATATCAACGCCACTCTTCCCTGCCAGGCCATTCTTCACGAAAACAAGGATAAAGAAGAACTGGCACAGGCTATCTCCGAGAGTGCGCTTCTTCTCAATGCCACCTCAGTGGGGATGGCTCCTGATACAGAAGGGTCCATTATTGAAGATACCAGTCTTTATCATCCGAATCTGATCGTGTCAGATGTGATCTACAATCCCCGTGAGACACGATTCTTGCGCGACGCAAGAGAGGCTGGCTGCCGCACCTTCAACGGTATGTATATGCTGCTTTACCAGGGGGCTGAAGCGTTCCGTCTGTGGACAGGAAAAGAAATGCCAGTGGAGGAAATTAAGGCGAAATACTTTTCCGAATAATGCATTCATCTGCTATAATTCACAAGATTATATATTTTTTCACCTAATCCAGCTATATTTTATAACAATGTTAATATTTTCAAGAAAGGCGCCGCATCTCACAGCAGCGCCTTTCTTTTATATGGAAATCACGTTCCTATTTATTCACTTAAAACTTTTTCGGAAAATCCGGCTTATTTCTGCTCTTCCTGAACCTCTACCTTACGGTTCTCTCTGCTCTTGATCTCAGCTTTGATAGAAGTAATGAACTCTCCAAGATCCTTCGCACCTTCATCTCCCAGGAAACGGCTTCTTACAGAAACTTTGCCCTCTTCCTCTTCTTTGGCACCAACAACCAGCATATAAGGAATCTTCTGAAGTCTTGCCTCACGGATCTTGTAACCGATTTTCTCAGCACGGGTATCAATTTCGACACGAATACCAGACTCTTTCAGCTCGTTTACAACCTTTTCTGCGTAATCCATATATTTATCAGAAATCGGAAGCACCTTCACCTGTACAGGAGCAAGCCATGTTGGGAATGCACCTGCAAAATGCTCGATCAAAATACCGATAAAACGCTCGATGGATCCAAAAGCAACACGGTGGATCATGATCGGACGATGTTTCTCGCCGTCAGCACCAACATATTCACAATTAAAACGGAGCGGAAGCTGGAAATCAAGCTGGATAGTACCACACTGCCAGGTTCTTCCGATGGAGTCCTCAAGATGGAAGTCAATCTTCGGTCCGTAGAACGCTCCGTCTCCCTCATTTACTACATAATTAAGCCCGAGGTCGTCAAGAGCTCCGCGAAGAGCGTCTGTAGCCATCTCCCAGTCCTCATCACTTCCCATGGAATCTTCCGGACGTGTGGAAAGCTCTACGTGATATTTGAAACCAAACAGCTGATATACCTCGTCAATCAGTTTTGCAACCCCTTTGATCTCCTCACGGATCTGCTCCGGCATCATAAAGATATGGGCATCATCCTGTGTAAAGCAGCGTACACGCATAAGTCCGTGAAGCTGTCCGGATTTTTCATGACGATGTACCAGACCAAGCTCACCCATACGAAGCGGCAGATCACGGTAAGAACGTGGTTCTGACTGGTATACAAGAATACCTCCCGGACAGTTCATTGGCTTGATTGCAAAATCCTGATCGTCAATTACAGTTGTATACATATTTTCTTTGTAATGATCCCAGTGTCCGGATGTCTCCCAAAGATGACGTGCCAGCATGATCGGTGTGGAAATCTCAACATATCCTGCTTTCTGATGGATTTCTCTCCAGTAATCAAGAAGAGTATTCTTCAGAACCATTCCCTTAGGAAGGAAGAACGGGAATCCAGGACCTTCGTCGCTCATCATGAACAGACCAAGCTCTTTACCAAGCTTTCTGTGGTCACGTTTCTTCGCCTCTTCCATACGGGTAATATATTCTTCCAGATCTGCTTTCTTTGTGAAAGAAGTTCCATAGATTCTGGTAAGCATTTTATTCTTCTCGCTTCCTCTCCAGTAAGCACCTGCAATGCTGGTAAGCTTGAATGCTTTTACCGGTTTGGTTGTCATAAGGTGAGGTCCTGCACAAAGGTCAACAAACTCACCCTGCTGATAAAAGCTGATCTCAGCATCTTCTGGAAGATCTTCGATAAGCTCCACTTTATATGGCTCATTTTTCTCTTTGAAGAATGCGATCGCTTCTTCTCTGGATTTGGTAAAACGGGTAATCGGAAGTGCTTCCTTTACCACTTTCTTCATTTCAACTTCGATCTTTGCAAGATCCTCTGTGGTGATCGGGTTCTCGCTGTCAATATCATAATAAAATCCGTCTGCAATAGATGGTCCGATTGCAAGCTTTACATCCGGGTACAGTCTCTTGATTGCCTGTGCCATAATGTGGGATGTGGTGTGACGGAAAGCGCCTTTTCCACCCTCATCCTCAAATGTCAGGATGCTTAACTCGCAGTCCTTGTCAACTACATGTCTAAGGTCAACAACTTCTCCGTCAACCTCTCCTGCACATGCAACTCTTGCAAGGCCTTCGCTGATATCAGCCGCAATGTCGATAACGGATTTTGCTTCTGCGTATTCTTTTTTAGAACCGTCTTTTAATGTGATAATCATGATTCGTGTCTCCTTTTCTTTTTCTGAAACTGTATCCGGCAGGAAACTGTCTGATACGAAAAACGTATGGTAACGTTTGACTGAGCACTGAAAACCAAACATTTTCTGTACTCCCATGCAGGGACGAGACGAGCTGCAGTCTCCAAGGTCACACACAAACGTGGACTTTAACTCATTGCTCGTGAAAAACAAAAGCCCCTTACAATGCTCTCACACTGTAAGGGACGAATATACTCGCGGTTCCACCCTGCTTGCCATAGCATACGTATCTGTAAACCAGGCCACTTATTTGATGGTAACGGAATCACCGGACCGGATTAGGGCCACTCGGAGGTAGTTTTCAACTGTTTCCTGATAAGGCATTTCCAGCCGCCTGCCTCTCTCTGAAACATTCCACAGTTTACTCTTCTCGTCAACGTGTTTTCTTATCACTGTGTCCCATTATAGCCTTGGGTTTTGGGTTTGTCAATAATCTGCAAAATAAAGATGATAAAAAATTAGATATTTCCCCGAAGTTTTTCTTTTACAAGCGCTACTACTTCCCGCACCACATAATGCACCTGCATAATAGGATCTGATACCGCCGCAATTCCATAAGGATGTTTATATCCCAGCTTTTCCGCCAATTTTACTGCTCGGTACACGTGAAAATTATTTGACAATATTCCCGTATTTTTCTTACTGCACCCGGTAAGCTCATCGGAAAATTTCAGATTTTCTTTCGTGCTTGTAGACTTCTCTTCCAACACCAGCCGCTCCTGTGAAATACCATGCGCTGTCAGATAATTCTCCATACATTTTGCTTCCGTAATATCCTCCCCAAAGCCCTGTCCGCCGGAAAGGATCAGCGTGGTATCTTCATTCTCCCTGGCATATTTCAGTGCCGCCTTCAGACGAAGTTCCAAAGCCTTGGATGGTACATCTCCTTTTACATGAGCACCTAACACAACTACATAATCCAGGTTCTTTTTCCCGGAAGACTTCATTCCGGAAATTACACGGCTGCAGATAAATCCAAAACAGACAATTCCGATCAGCACAGCCACCATGATCACAGTTCCCAGCCATCCAGGGAAAATTCCCGGATGATTTCTGCCATAGCGGATCAGTACTGCGCCGCCTTCCAGAACCGCTGTAAGCAGTACCCAGAACCAGGCAAAATCAGCTGTAATGCCAGCATATACCACGATCAGCACATAATAAGCCAGGCTTAAAATCCCGGCGCAAAAACAAAATAAACTCAAATTCTCTTCTCTCTTTCTAAATTCAAATCCACTCTGCGTGTTTCACTCATTACTCGCACAAAGCAAACTGATTCATACTTGTAGAACTCATAAATCAACTAATTTTCCTATAAATATACACGAAACGGATTGCCTGGCAGCCATCCACCATTGCAATCCGTCCCACAGCCGGAATCCACCGGATCCCGGTCTATATTCACATTTTATTATTTGTTTCTACCGCAGCAGAATTTATATTTCTTTCCGCTTCCGCATGGACACGGATCGTTACGTCCGATCTTGTGTGCCTTAACAACAGTACCGGATTTCTTCTGCTCAAGATAAAGCTCTTTACGTTTCTCCGGGGTAAAGATCTTGTCCCACTGTGGAAGATTGTAAAGCCAGTCAGCCTTAGCGTCTACCATGTTCTTGTAAAGAAGCTCTTTGTCAAAGCAAAGACTCACGGTAGTATTCTCATCCATAGTCTCAATCGGGTTCTGAACCTTAAGGCTGTCATTGATTCCATCAAGGAAACCAACCATGGTGAGCACTTCCTGATTATATTTCTCAGCCAGCTCTTTAACTGTACCAGTAACTACTTCGTCCGGATTCTCAAGAAGCTGTGCATAAATGTTCTTCTCAATGTTAAAATATTTTGCCCAGAACTGCTGAAGTTTATTACGATCTGCCTGCTGGTCATAGGCAATGGCACGCCACTGCTCTAAAATGGTCTTGTCGCTCATTTCTTATTCCTCTTTTCAACAAAATTTCGTAATTATGCCGTTTTACAGCTGAAATTCATTATACCATCTTTTACTGAAAAACACAAATCTTATTTTTTTTCCAAAATTTTCTTGCAGATTTTCCATAAAATTCATACTATTTTTCTGTAACATATGTATAAAAAGCCAGTGACAGGTTCATACTATGAGTGTTCAGTAAAATGAACCAACAAATTCATTGAACCCCCTTCAATGATGACGCATTACAAAAGATAAGCGAGATTAACTTATATCCTCCCCGAAACGCCCCGGCTTCTGAAGTACTAGCTGAAGCCGGGGCGTTGACTTTCCTGTTTTGCTGTTTTTTTCTATTTTACTCCAAGCTTCTCCAGTTCCTTTGCCGCCTGCTTCAGATCATGGAATTCAATGGCATGAATACCAAGCTTTCTTGCAGCCTCGCAGTTCTCCGGGCGGTCATCCAGGAAAACGCTCTCCTCCGGTTTTAAACCGAATCTGGAAAGAAGTGTCTCATAAATATCAGCCTCCGGTTTGATCTGCTGAACCTCACAGGAGAAAATCACACCATCCATATTTTTCAAAAAAGGCATTTTACCTGGTCTTGTCTGATCCAGCATGAATTGACTGTAGTTTGAGAGAATGTACAGACGATAGCCCTGGCTTTTCAGATAGCCGGTCCAGGTTTCAGCGTAATCCTTAATTCCAATTGTTTTTCCGGATTCTTCGATCACACGCTTTACATCCGCCTCGTACTCAGCCGGAAGTGCTGCGATAAACTGTTTCCGGTATTCTTCTTCAGAAAGCAGTCCACGATCACGCTCATTCCAGATCTGGCTCTTAAAAACCTTCTCAGCAATCAGCTTCTCTTCTTCTGCCGAAAAGTGGAACGCTTTCAGATAGCTTTCCCAATCATAGGAAACCAATACCTGTCCCACATCAAAAATTATGTTTTTCACTTCGCCTGCGACCTCCTTTTCCTCTTTCTTCAAAAGTTTATAAACCATAAGAAATACATAAGCCAGCACTGGCACCAGAATTACCGTACCTACTGCCGCCTTAAAATTCCCCTGTGCGTTGTCGCCGCTGCCAAAAGCAAAGATCATAGGCAGACAGCAAACTGCCAGTAAGACTACCACTCCCAGAATGGCAGCTGCACGTTTAAAATTTTTCATTCTTTATTCCTTTATAAAATCCGTTTTCTTTTTTGTCATCTAGAGCATCGAAAATTAAGTTTCTGCTATATTGGCGCAGCAAATAAAAATCAGACAAGTCAATATGGCAGTTACTTAATATTCGATGTACTAGATACAAGATACGCCGGAGAGAACCTCCGGCGCAGTCACATTTCAATTACCGATCACTCTGTAACCAGTAATGTATTCTTACTTACAAGCGTCTGATACGCAGCCGCTTTTTTCCAAATTATTTATTTCTGTAAATAATATCGTTTCTTCCTGGTCCGTTGGAAACCATGGTGATCGGGTATCCGATCTTCTCCTCGATGAATTCGATGTATTTTCTGCAATTCTCCGGAAGATCCTCATAGTTCTTTATTCCACGGATATCACATTTCCATCCTGGAAGCTTCTCGATCACCGGTTTTGCTTTCTCAAGTCTGGCTGTGGTCGGGAAGTCTGTGGTAATCTCTCCGTCGATATCGTAAGCAACACAAACCGGGATCTCATCCAGATAGCCAAGTACGTCAAGTACTGTAAATGCAACATCTGTAGCACCCTGAAGACGGCAGCCGTATTTGGAAGCAACACAGTCATACCATCCCATACGTCTCGGACGTCCTGTGGTAGCGCCGTATTCTCCGCCATCACCACCACGTCTTCTAAGCTCGTCAGCCTCTTCTCCGAAAATCTCGGAAACAAATGCACCGGCACCTACCGCACTGGAATAAGCCTTGCTTACAACAACGATCTTCTGGATCTCATATGGAGGCACACCTGCTCCGATGGCACCGTATGCAGCCAGTGTGGAAGAAGATGTAACCATTGGGTAAATACCATGGTCAGGGTCTTTCAGAGTTCCAAGCTGTCCCTCAAGAAGGATCTCCTTGCCCTCTTTCAGTGCATTATTCAGATACAAGGAAACGTCGCATACATATGGTGCAACCATTTTCTTGTATTCCATCAGCTCTGCAAAAAGCTCGTCAACATTCAGAAGCGGTTTATGATATAAGTGCTCAAGAAGAACGTTCTTAGTTTCACAAACACTTGTCAGTTTCTCCTTCAGGCGCTCCTCGTCAAAAAGCTCATTTACCTGGAAACCAATTTTTGCATATTTGTCAGAATAGAAAGGTGCGATACCGGATTTGGTGGAACCAAAGGACTTACCCCCCAGACGTTCCTCCTCATACTGATCGAACAGAATGTGGTATGGCATAACCATCTGTGCTCTGTCAGAGATCAGAATCTTCGGTGCCGGAACACCTTTGCTTACAACCTCATTGTATTCTTTGAAAAATACAGGGATATTCAGTGCAACACCGTTGCCGATCACACTTGTAGTGTGTCCGTAAAATACACCTGACGGCAGAGTGTGAAGTGCGAATTTACCATAGTCGTTTACAATAGTATGTCCCGCATTTGCACCACCCTGGAATCTAACGATAATATCAGCTTTCTCAGCGAGCATGTCGGTAATTTTACCCTTACCTTCATCTCCCCAGTTTGCTCCAACTACTGCTTTGATCATAACTCAAATTCCTCCTGTGTCTGATCTGAATTTCATAAAAAAAGAAATCAACAACCTTTTATCATACATTAATCTCAGCTGTCATTCCAAGCATTTCCTTGTGGGAAGCCAGAACCGGATTTACAACTTTTGCAATAAAGCTTTCGGTCTGCTCTTTGGCACGTCCCACATATTTCTTCGGATCCATGGTCTTCTGAAGCTCTTCCAGAGTCAGGTTAAACGCCGGATCTGCTGCGATCAGCTCAAGAAGATTGTTGTCCTTACCTTCTACTTTAACATTCTTACCAGCTTCCATGGAAAGCTCACGGATACGCTCATGAAGCTCCTGACGGTCTCCGCCTGCCTTTACTGCGTCCATCATAATGTTCTCAGTTGCCATAAATGGCAGCTCAGCCATCATGTGTTTCTCGATAACCTTCGGATAAACCACAAGGCCATCTACAACATTCAGACACAGATCCAGGATTCCGTCAATTGCGAGGAAGCCTTCCGGTACGGAAAGACGCTTGTTGGCGGAGTCATCCAGAGTTCTCTCAAACCACTGGGTAGCAGAGGTGATGGCTGGATTCAGGGCATCTACCATCACATATCTGGAAAGGGAAGCAATACGCTCACTTCTCATTGGGTTTCTCTTATAAGCCATAGCGGAAGATCCGATCTGTGATTTCTCAAATGGCTCCTCTACTTCTTTCAGATGCTGAAGAAGACGGATATCGTTTGACATCTTGTGTGCACTTGCTGCAATTCCTGCCAGAACATTGACAACACGGGTATCAACTTTACGGGAATAGGTCTGTCCGGATACCGGATAGCATTCCTTGAATCCCATCTTGGCAGCGATCATCGGATCGATCTTGTCGATCGTCTCCTGGTCTCCTTCAAACAGTTCCAGAAAGCTTGCCTGTGTACCTGTAGTACCTTTAGAACCAAGAAGCTTAATGGTGCCAAGAACATATTCCAGATCTTCAAGATCCATCATGAATTCCTGTGTCCACAGTGTGGCACGCTTTCCAACGGTAGTTGGCTGTGCAGGCTGGAAATGGGTAAATGCAAGTGTAGGCTGATCTTTATATTTGTCAGCGAACTTGGAAAGCTCTGCAATTACGTTTACTAGTTTCTTCTGAACCAGTTTCAGAGCTTCTGTCATAACAATAATGTCTGTATTATCTCCTACATAACAGGATGTTGCTCCCAGGTGGATGATTCCCTTTGCTTTCGGGCACTGCACACCGTAAGCATATACATGGGACATAACATCGTGACGCACTTCTTTCTCACGGGCCTTGGCAACATCATAGTTGATATCGTCTGCATGAGCTTTCAGTTCATCAATCTGTTCCTGGGTGATGTTCAGTCCAAGCTCCTTCTCAGTCTCTGCCAGAGCGATCCAGAGTCTTCTCCAGGTGCGGAATTTCATATCCTGTGAAAAAATGTACTGCATTTCCTTGCTGGCATAACGCTCAGACAAAGGGCTTGTATATCTGTCTGTACTCATTCTTTCTCTCCTGTTTCTAAGTAAGTTTTTATCATTTACTTTGCGGATCAACTGTTTTTTCCACATACAAGGGGATTATATAACATCCAAAGATTTTAAGCAAGACCCTGATGGAATTTCGTGTTCACAATTTCACACTCTGAATTCCAAAAAATTTCTTTTTTGTCCTTTATCTTACAGATTTTCTGCCGCACATTTATTTCGTCTGTAGCCATACTTCCATTTCCGTATCCCGTCTCCAGGTTTTTCCGGCAGACGCATAATCCACCATCAGGAAGGTCTCTTCCCCTATGGTGACGTCAAACAGACACTGATACTTCTTTTTCAAGGTATTGGATAGCGCTTTTCTTGTATTCTCAATTTTCAAAGGTCCGTTCAGTGCTTCTTCTTTCCGGCAGTCCATAATCGTCCCTTCTTTTTCCTCCAGGCGCTTTTCTCTTGCCAGAACCAGCGGACCATATAGCACAGCCATTCTTCTGGCACTGTCGGCATCCTCCGGATTCTCCATTCCCCACAGGATTCTGGGGTTCATATCCAGATTTAATACAATCTCATCTCCATCTTTCCAGGTCCGCTTTAAGGAAAAATATTTCTCTGCTTCCGGAAGAGCGGCATCTTCATTATTTTCTGCCGTTCGCACTGTCAGCCTGCCTGTCCTGGAAAATTCAGGAATTCGAAGCTCTGTTTCGAACCAGACATCCTGAGTCATGCTCAGTTTCATACGAATTTCCCCATTTGCAGGATACTTTGTTTTTATTTCCACTTGTACGGGAACGCTGTCGATCAGAAACTCAAGTTTTCCCGGCATATACAGATTTATTCTTACCAGCCTGTCTTGCACTTCTGTCCCAAGAAGCGGGACAAGCGCTGTTCCAGCTGCTCCGATTGCAATGCAGCAGCCGCAAAAGGCCTGGTTTTCCTCCATTGCTTTAAATCCGCCCACTGCACGGCCACGTATGTTGGAACTTAATGGACTATAGCTGTCAAATGCGGGAATACAGCCATCTTTGTCTGCCGTATAACGGTCATACACCTGCCTGTAATAGGGTTCATCAAAACGGGTTTCTTCTCCACACACTGCCTTTTCAAAATTAACAGAACCATAAAGTACATTAAATGCCGTTCTCTCAATTTCATCAATATATTTGATATCTCCTGTAAAATAGTACATTCTGCGCAGCAACCTCATCCAGGTAACTGATACGCAGGTTTCCAGCATGATTCCGTCATATTTTGTACCACTCTGCATAAGACTTCCATGATTCAGCAATTCGTTTTTGCAGCCAAGGCCTCCCACTACTGTTCTCTCTGATTCCAGAAGTTTCTCTATAAAATTTTTTACAGAAATCTGCCATTTTTCTTCTTTGACAACAAGGGAATATTCCAGCAGACCTTCAAAGCAGGACATTAACTCATAGGCTTTTACAACCGGATATTCATAAGGATACAATTCATTCTGATAAGCAGCTTCAAAAATGTTAAATTCCCGGGCTCCACCGCAATCTACAATATAAGCTGCAAAGTCCAGATACTTTTTTTCATGCACAATGCGGTACAGCAGAACCACCGGCTCCAGAATAGAGCTGGAATTGATTCCCTGCCAGATATCAGAAGTTTCTGTAATCTTCTTTTTTCCAGATTCCTTTCCTACATGCGCCATAATATAATCCAGATGTCTTTCTGCTGACTGGATCACTTTTCTTTTTTTCTCTTCTTCTCTGCAGATATTATAATAACTGATCAGCCCCATAAGTACATATTTCCTGCCCCACATATCCCATCCCTGGAATTCTGCTTCTTTGCTGTATGTGGAAATTCTGCCTTCCCCATCCTGATAAAAAAGAAGCTGATCCACAGACTCTGTGAGAATTTCATATAATTCTTCATCCCTGGTATAGAGGTAGGTCTCACATGCACCACGCATAAGCTTCCCCCAGTATTCCCCTCTCCAGCCAAGATCCCCATCATCTGGGCAGTTGGCAAACTGATCTGCTGTCAGTTTCCATAGGCTTCTGTTTTTCAGCTGCTCTTTTTCTACAAAACGCGCTGCTGCGTCTGCAATTCCGTTGTATTTCATTTTCATTATATTCTCCTTTATTTGGTTAAAAAGAGCCGTGAAAACTTTCACGGCTCTTAGATTTTTATGGCTATATTTATTTAAATGTTTCTGCTGCTGCCTTTGCATCCTCAAAGTTTGCCTGAACTTCTTCCAATACCTGATCATATCCCATTGCATTGATATCACTGATCATCTTTTCTCTCTGAGCTGCAAAAGCATCATCATCCTCGCAGGTAATAATTTTGGCAATATTTGCCTGTACATACTCGGATGCCTTGTTGCCAATTCTTGTAGCTTCATCAGATATAGGCTGCATTAAAGTTGCTGCCAGACCAACTGCCGGATCTTCATTATTTGTTTTTAATTTTCCTTCATCAACCAGCTGTTTATAAACCTCTCCCGGATACTGTGCTTTTCCGTCAGTATAATAATTGCAGAAATCCTTATCTATCTCTGTAACACTAGATAAAACATATTTCTTAGAAAGAGTTAAATCTACCGGTTCTCCATCTGCACACTGATTGGTTTCCCATAAAGGTGATAACCATTTATACTTGCCAATTCCCTGTACACCGTCAGTTGTATAGCCAGAATACTCTTTATCATTGCTGGTAAAGTTTTCAAGGCGCTTTCCGATCAGTTCCGGTTCTCCATCCACAACATCCCAGTCTTCGCCAGGAACTCCTGTACGTACCAGTCTTGCGCCTTCATCAGAGGTCATGAATTCAATCAGTTCCATTGCACGTTCCGGATATTCACAGTTCGCACTGATTACAAGTGCATTCGCAGCCTGATATCCTAACGGATTTGCATATGGATAAATCTGCATTGCATATGGGAAAGTACCAGGAATCATATACATTGCTGCATCTTCACCGCAGATATTTTTATCCGGCTGTGTCCAGTTATAATTACATACCAGAACCTCTCCGTTTTTAATTTTGTCATCATACTGACTGTTTTTCATGGTAAATGCTTCCGGATCCATAATGCCCATCCGATAAGCCTTGTTATAGAAGGAAAGAGCTTTCCACAATGGTCCGTCTTCTACCGTAAACATATCTTCAAATTCACCGGTTTCATTGTTTATGAACTGATTATTTCCTGAATTTGTATAGCCCATATCAAATGGGTAACTGATCATATAAGGCCAGATTCCCCAGTCAGACCAGCCAGACAATGCATAAACCTTCTTGCCGTCTGCTGTCGTCGGATGTGCATCTACCATCTGTTTTAAAACATCCAGATATTTGTCTTCAGTGCTGACATCCGGATATCCTAATTCCTTATAATAATCCCATCTTGTAAAAAATACTACAAAGCCATTCTTATTTGGCAGATCTTTATTCTCTGTCTGAACATTTGTCGGAATAAAATAAGTACTTCCTCCGCCAATAATATCTTTTGAATACTTTAATGCATCCGGAAGTTTTTCTTTCAGATTATCTCCATTTTCTGCAAGCCAGTCATCCATGGCCCATAACGATCCTGCATCGATCAGATTTTTAACATCAATATCTCCGTTATGAAGTTCTACAATATCCGGAAGATCTCCACCGGAAGCCATCACTTTTAATCGATCTGTACTTACATTTGTATATTCCAGTACGATTCCCAGTTTTTCCTTAATATAGCGTCCTACTGCATCGTCTGTGGAAATGCCGTCCATTCCTGTTTCTCCCATGACTCTGAGAGTAATTACTTCCTTTTCTTCCCCTTCCTCAGCCTGCACTGCCAGGGCTCCGTTGCTTACCATAATTCCCCCAACCATCGCAGCACATAAGGTTGCAGATGTAACCTTTTTCCATAAATTCCTTCTCATTTCCTACCTCCTGTTTTCTTTTTTGGTGTTGCGCCGTGTTTTGTTTCTGTAAAAAGGATACCAAAAACAGAACACATCTTCCAGAAACAACCTTCCGATTTTTGGCATAATTCTATGCACATCTTATCCCCGTCACATTCCTGGTTTATGGAAAAAAGCCACGATTTTTATAACTATTTTACCATTTTTCTTCTTCATAAGGAATCCGGACCAGTACCTGGAAACCGTTCTCATTATCACTGCCAATTTCCACTCCGTTTTCCATGTCATAAAGAAGCTTGATTCTCTGATATATGTTTCTGAGCCCAATATGTCTGCCGTCATCCTCCATATTCAGACTTGCACGGAGCTTCTCACAGTTTTCCCTGCTTATTCCAATTCCATTGTCATATACGCATAATTCCAGGCAGTCCCTGGTTTTATACTCTTTTCTTTTCCCTTTTACGTATATCTGGAATTTTTTATGCTCCTGCATTTCTTTTTCTGCCAGACCATGAAAAAAAGAATTCTCCACAAGCGGCTGCAAAATAAATTTCGGCACCATAGCAGACATAAGTGAACTGTCTGCTTCTATACCAAGCACTGTTTTTTCACCGTATCTGTAATTCATGATCCTGCAGTAATTTTTGATATAAGTAAGTTCTTCCTCTACTGACCACTTGTTGCGTGTATCCCTGAAAATCGGCTGAACCATTTCCGCCAGTGCATCCATACAGTCCACAATATCATTTTCGCCTTTCACAATTGCCATCCATTTCACTGTATTCAGCGTATTATACAAAAAATGAGGATTGATCTGGGACTTCAGTGCGCGGATCTGTGCATCTCTTTTTGATTTTTCATTTTCCACATTTTTGCGGATCAGACTTGATATTTCCAGTGTCATTTTATTATAGCTGTTCACCAGAAGAGAGAACTCATCCCCATTCTCATGGTCTTGTTCCAAAACAATGCCGAACTGCCCGTTTTGTACCATTTTCAGCGCATCTATCACCTTTACAAAGGGCGTTGTCATATATTTCACCCAGAATACAAGAAATAAAATTGAAATGGTTACCGAAGCGACAATTGCCAGAATAAAAATTTCCTGAACATCCTGGATGTCTCCTAATATTTCAGATATTGGAGTTTCATTTACCAATGTCCAATTACAAAAGCCCACCGGATAACACAGGATCAGATTTTTACCGGATTCAAATATTTTTGGGGCAGCTTCTGGCTGCAGCATTAAATTTTCTTTTTCATCCCCTATCCCATATACATTTGTTTCTGAAACAGTCCTTCCAAACTGGTCGATCATATAGGTTTCCTCTGACCAGCCTCCATCTTGTGAAATTGAATTGTAATAGCTTACAAAATGTTCCAGATCCACATTCAACACAAGCCAGCCATATTTTTCTCCCCGGAAAATAGGCCTGCACACGCTCACATAATTCAACAGTTTCTGGTTATCCCTGTCATTTTCCACAAAATCACTGCTGTTATAGCCTCCATACCAGATTGGTTTTTTCTGTGGAACTGCGTTCCGGTTTTTCAGTCTCTCTGTGTAGAATTTCCCCCTTTTCTCACTGTTTTCAGAGGTAATGTTCCAGTTTCCGTCAGCAAATAAGGTTACATCTTCCGCATTATAAAAAACAATGGAATCAATAAAGCTGTACTCTGCCAGAATCGTGTCTGTCATGCTGAAAAAATCAATTCTTTGCTCTATCATGCTAGTTTGAGAGCCATGGGATACTACCAGGCTTGCCAGATCGGAACCATTTAAAACACGAAGGGCAACCTGGTCAACTTCTCTTCCAAATGTATCCAGGTTCTGTTCCAGCTGCTTATAAGATCTTAGAAGTTCCGTTTCTGTACGTGTTCTTAAGGCTCCCTTCACTCCCATATAAAGACCTATAAAGCTTATAATGATCACAAGCAGAAAGCTAAGGGATACTGCTATTATCATTTTTCCAAAAACACTTTTATAAAATGGAATTTTTACTGTATCATCTTTTTTCATAAAATATTCCGCTTTCTGAAGCTGCCTGGATTCTTTCCGGAAACCTTCCGAAATATCTTGCTGAAATAGCTGTCGTCCCCAAAGCCAGTGAGTTCTGCTACTTCATGGGTTCTAAGATCGGTTGTGGCAAACAGCTCCTTGGCCTTTTCTACTCTCTGTTCTGTAATATAATCCACGAAGCCTACCTGCATTTCCTTTTTCCACATGCTGCTGAAATAGTTAGGACTTAAACATACAATTTCCGCAACCTGGTTCAAGGTAAGCTTGTCTGCCAGATGCTGGTCTATGTACTCTTTTGCTTTATAGATTTCAATACTTAACTGTTTCAAGTTCTGTGCTTTCTGATCTTCTTTCTGTTTTTCTGTTTCATTCTTCTTACATTCCTGGTACCTGTCGGAAAGCTCTGTCCAGGAACGTCCCACACCGCTGATTTTCCAGCAGACCTGCGCCATAATATGTTCCCGCAATACCCGGGCAATTTCCTTCAGGATCGTTTTCGTTTTCTGGTTATCCTCTTCCGTTTCTTCAATTAAAAGAAGATAATTTTTTTCATTCTCCCGGATCAGTTCTCCATTTTTATATTTTCCCAGTATTTCCTCTGTCATATTAAAGATCAGGAATTGGATCAAAGCTCCTTGTTCGTCTTTTGTTTTTTCACATACCTCTTTATAATTTGCAATTTCCATCCTGCAGATTCGGTATGATTTTTCCGAAACCTGAAAATCAAGCTTTTTTAACTGTTCCCGAAAAGTATTTTCATTAATCTGGTGATAAAAAACATACTGCCCGAATAAATCTGATTTATCCTGCACTGCTTTTGTTTCATTTTTGGAATCGGGATTCTTCTGTTCCAGTTCTTTACAGACCTTCTCCATTGCTTTTTCAATCTCATCAGGTTTCATTTTTAGTTTTAAAATATAATCAGACACCCCTAGCTTCATAGCTCTCATCAGATAAGAAAATTCTTCATAACAGGTCAGTAGGACAATCCTGGTGCTCTGATCCTGTTCCCGTATTTTTTCGATCAGTTCCAGTCCGTCCATAACCGGCATTTTAATATCTGTCATAACAATATCCGGTTTTTCTTTCTCGTATATTTCCAGGGCTTCTTTTCCATTGGAAGCATCTCCAATTACATCCAGCCCCAGTTTTTCCCAGTTCACCATGGACCTTAATCCACATCTTACCAGCACTTCATCTTCCACAATAAGAATTTTTCGTCTTGTCATTTGCTCTCATTCCCACCCATACATTTTTTAACACAAATACCCCCTGCGTCAAATGATCTGTTCGTGGAACACTGCCAGCCAATCACCTGACCAAGGGGGTTGTGCGAAAATATCAACATTGCCAGTAGCAAAAAATATTTTGACACTATACTATTATATAATACCTCAATGAATATTACAATTTCATGTTTTTATCTGTTATTTTTTTGATTTTTTATACAAAATTAATCAATTTTCAAAATAAGCTCCAATACGCGTCTTGCACTCTGTTCCAGTTCCTGTCGACCGAGCAATCCCATTTCCATAGCTTTTTTCACACGCTCCGGATACCCTGTTGCCATTTTAAGGTCATTTCCAGCCTTTATTTCTTTATAATGCTCTCCACATGTCCACCAGTCTGTTGTAACCATACCCTGAAATCCCCACTCACCACGCAAAATATCTGTCAAAAGCTCATAGCTCTCTGAAGTACGGTGTCCGTTAACAGCATTGTAAGAGGACATGATCGTCCAAGGCTGTGCTTCTTTTACAATAATCTCAAAGCCCTTCAGATAAATTTCACGAAGTGCACGCTCCGATACCCTGGAATCACTATTTTTCCTGTTTGTTTCTTTGTTGTTTGCTGTAAAATGCTTTACAGATGCTGCAATATGCTGTGACTGAATCCCCTTTACCATAGCGGCACCCATTTTTCCAGCAATCAGCGGATCCTCGGAATAATATTCAAAATTTCTTCCACACATAGGGTTTCTGTGAATATTTACAGCTGGTGTCAGCCATACAGCAAGATTATTTTCCTTTACCTCCTTCGCGCCTGCCTTTCCGACCTGCCATACAAGTGCCGGATTCCAGGTACATGCCAGAAGCGTTGCACATGGCCAGGCTGTTGTATTCACAGTACATCCGATATTAAGGCGTAGTCCTGCTGGTCCATCTGCAGTCATTACTGAAGGGACCCCGTACTCAGGAAGATTTCCTAATCCGAATGTATTTGCAACACCTGTATTTGGCTGTCCGCCGAGAAGATGAAGCAGTTCCTTATCACTTAACTGTGCCATAAACTCATCCAATGAAAGCTTTCCTTCAGCTACATCAATGAACTGTTTTCTTCCACAATTATCAAACCATTTTCGACGGGAACACCAGCGCACTTCTGGCACAATACAATCCTCTTCTTCCGTTTTCAGTTTTTCAAATGCACATTCATTCATATCATTGCATTCATACTGAGGAAGCATTTCAAAGGTACCATCAGAAAGCATACGCTCTTTCAGACTTGTTGGAACCAAATGCGCTGATAGCTGTTTTACAATTATATTTTCTGTAAGCTCGAATGTATAAGCGGCTTCTTCTGTATCCCTTACAGAGATTCCAATGTAAAATCTGTAAATTCCTTTTTCCAGAATATAGGCTGACTTCTGAATTTTCCCGAGATCATCATAGGAAGCCATGTCCGCTTTTTCAAATGACAGATAAACTACCTGTGTTTCTCCAGGCTGAAGCAGACGGGTTTTTTCAAAAGCAGCAAGCCGGAGTGCCGGATTACCAAGAAGACCCTGTGGTCCGTTAAAGTAAAGCTGTACCACTTCTTTTCCTGCCATGTTCCCTGTATTGGTCACGTGAACTTCTGCAAAAATATGTTTTGAAGTTTCCCATACAGAATCTGTATGCACTCTGAAATCAGTATAGGAAAGCCCATATCCAAAGGGATATATAACCTTTTCCTTTGCACCTGGAATCGTCTCAAAATAACGGTATCCTACATAAATATCTTCTGTATAATTTACATAGTCACAGGATTCATGAAAATTTTCAGTTGATGGATAATCATCTAAGGAAGCTGCAAATGTATCAGTCAGCTTGCCAGACGGATTTCCTTTTCCCAGAAGAAGCTCTGCCATGGCCAGCCCTCCTTCCATTCCCCCCTGCCAGCCAAGAAGGGCGGCTGAAATCCGGTCATCATTTTTTATCCAGGAAACATCTACAATTCCACCGACATTCAGAACCACTGCAATACGGTTAAACCGTTCTTTCACCATGTTCAACATTGCCTTTTCATTCTCTGTCAGAAAATAATCTCCCTCTGGAAAGGCTTTCGCAATCAGTTTTGCCATGTAGTTATCTTCCAGCTCTTCCCTTGACATTTCGCTTAACTGACTATCAAGGCTGGAGCGATCCCAGCCTTCTGATGAAAAACGGCTTATTACAACAATTGCCACATCTGCAAATGCTTTTGCACCGTCAGCAAGTCCTTTTGGAAGTTCAGGTTCTATTGTCATACCTGGCATTGCACCTTGCCTATACTGTTCCTGAACATTTTCTCTGTAAAATTCTGCCAGGGGTTCATAAAGCATAACTGCATTTCCTTGCATTTTAAACCCATCATAAAGGTTATGCACGTAGGAAACCGCAACATCACCACTTCCTCCACCGCCTTTTACATAATCAAAACTTCCTTTCCCAAACAGTGCAAGTCTGGTTCCTTCTGCAAGAGGCAGAAGCTTTTTCTCATTTTTCAACAGCACCATACCTTCTTTTGCAGCTTCCTTTGAAAGTCTGATATGCTCCTTACATTCCGTCACACGTCTTTTTTCCTCTAATGGAAGATTGGGTTGAAATCCAACACGTGTCCATTTTCTCATTTTATGTATTCTCCTGTCATATTCATATATTTATTTCTGTAAGGCTTGAACGTTTTTACTCTTAATCTTCAATGGCAGCTTTTCTTGAAAAAATAGCATGAATAATTTCCGGATCAAATTTCGGCTGTCTGTCATACGTATACAGTCCGTTTTGTTCCTGTTCCACATCTGTAAGCTGCGTATAGCAAAGTGCAAACATGTTCTCATTATCCAGTAAAACATCTGTAAGCTCTTTCAGACGTTTCATGTATGCTTCCGGTGAATCCGGCGTATTTCCATATCCCCAGGCATCCTTGCTCAAAGACCAGCCAATGCCGCCATATTCGCTGACAAAGAAGGGAATTTTTCCATTATATGTCTGCCGTTCTTCAAATGCCGCACGGAAATCAAGCCTGTTTGATTTTCCAACCTCTTTGTAATGCTCTGCAAAAATCTCCGGATCCTGTTCATAATCATGCAAATCATAAATATCGGTGAGCACATGATAATTTCCGCTGGTGTCAATACAGGGCCGGGTTGGATCCGCTGCTTTCGTTGCCTTATAAACTGTGGCAAGAAGCTCATCAAACTGTTTTCTTCCTTTTTCATCCCAGGTTTCATTAAACGGACACCATCCAATAATCGCAGGATGGTTAAAATCACGGTCAATCTCTTCCAGCCACTCTGGAAGGATTCCGTAAATGCTGTCTGCATAAGAGTGATCCAGTCCCCAGTTGGGATACTCTCCCCAGACGATATACCCCAGCCTGTCACAGTGATACAGGAAACGCTCTTCAAATACTTTTTCATGAAGGCGGGCACCGTTAAATCCCATTGCCAGGGATCGTTTTATATCCTTTTCCAGTTCTTCATCAGAAGGTGCTGTGTAAATTCCATCCGGATAAAAGCCCTGATCCAGAATGAGACGCTGAAATACAGATTTTCCGTTGAGCAGAAACTTTTTGTCTGTAAGCTGTATGGAGCGCAGTCCAAAATAACTTGTCACCTGATCTTCTCCATAGCTTAAGGCAAGGTCATAAAGATCTCCCTTTCCAACCTGCCATAAATGCTTTTCTGCCAGCTTCACCACTGCCACTGCTGTTCCGCCATCTGAGCTCACTGTAGCCTCTCCCATTGCCTTTCCCTTGTAGGACGCTTTTACCGCAAAGGTTCCTGCTCCCTGAAGCTCTGCAAAAACAGTAATTGTTCCATTGTTTATGTCCCCATAATATTTTGTTTTTATAATGTGTGTGTCAGGAACAAATTCCAGCCATACGGTCTGCCAGATACCTGTTGTTCTGGTATAATAACAGCTGTAAGACTCATAATGGGTGCTCTGTTTTCCGGACGGAATCAAGTGGGAACGGGTGTCATCTTCCACATGAATTGTGATCACATTTTTTCCGGCAAAAAGATACCTTGTAATATCCACAGAGAAAGAAACATATCCCCCTTTATGAGTGCCACATTTCTGTCCGTTCACATATATTGTGGTAAAATAATCTGCCGCGCCGCAATGCAGAATCACAAGATTTGATAACTGGGCTTCTGTAATTTCAATTTCTCTCCGATACCATACAGAATTCATGAAATCCGTGTAGCCAATCCCGGACAGCTTACTTTCCGGGCAAAAAGGCACCTGGATTTTTTTTGAAAGGTCTGCTTCCGGCTTGTAAAGCTCCCGTGCTTCTCCACTTCCGCCATGATCAATTTCAAAATCCCAGCTTCCATTTAAATTCAACCAATTTTCACGCATAAACTGTGGTTTTGGATGTTCGGTTCTGTAAATCATCTTTTCTCTCCCTTTATTTTTTTTCAAATAGGCGTTTGCGGAACGCCACAAGCCGCATAAACACGGCATTTTTTTACTACCCCAAAAAACAAATAACCCCTCACTGGATACGGTATAATAGAGTTGTCGAGAAACTATAAACCATACACCAAGAAAGGAGTTATTCTAACATCTATGATACCATATAAACAGCTTTCTTTGGCAGATATTTTTACAGATTGCCAGGAAAAATTTTAAAATGACAAACCTGCGTTTTTATCCCTATTAGAAACCTCAGATACAGGCTATTTCTTTATGATCTCTACCTCAAAAGGTTTCAAAATTTCCTGTCTGGACACCGTTTCCCCCGTCAAAAGGTTTTGCATTCCTGCAAAACACTGAGGAACCACAGTCTCTTCCTTACTGAAATTTATTAGGAAATAAAAGGTATTTTCCTTGGTTTTCCGTACTGTCACTTCAAGGGATGTCCGCTCATCTACTAAGCTTTTGACTGCTGCTTCCTTAACTATGCAGCCCATCATCCTTGTAAACGCACAGTCCTCTGGCTGAGTCCCCCAATAATAAACAGTACCTTTTCCATAACTGTTTTTGGTGACAGCAGGTGTACCCGCATAAAAATTGCTGCTGTAATCAGCCATGCTCTCGGCCCCTTCCAGATGAATCAAGTCACATAGCATTGTGCTGGTAAACTCTGTACCATCTTTAAATTTTACAGAATTTTTCTGCTCTGGAGCCAATGCGTCAATCTCCTCCACCCAAATTCCAGCCAAGTCCCTGAGGGGTCCTGGATAGCCGCCAAGATATACATTGTCTGATTCACCTACGATACCGCTCATAAAGCCGGTCACTAATACACCACCTTTCTTTACGAAGGCTTCAAGCGCTTCCTTGACACCCTGATGAACCATATAAAGCACCGGCGCAACGATCAGCTTATATTTTGAAAAATCTGCATCCCTTGGGATCATGTCAACAGCTATGTTTTTTCATAAAAGAACTTATAATGCCTATGAATCTGATCCACATATTTTAAATCTTTATGGGGTCCGCTTGTAAATTCCAATGCCCAATAATTATCCCAGTCAAACAATATCCCGACATCAGCCGGATTTGCTGTCCCCAGGATCTGATCTCCCAGCTCTTCTAACTCTGTCCCTAGTTGTGTGACCTCACGGAACACCCTGGTATTATCTGTTCCTGCATGGGCAATGACTGCTCCATGGAATTTTTCACATCCGCCAACACTGCGGCGGAGCTGGAAAAATTGTATCGTATCCGCCCCATGTGCGATCGCCTGATAGCTCTGTGCCCTCATCTGCCCCGGTTTTTTCAATGAATTGTAAGGTTGCCAATTCTGCTGGCTTGGTGTCTGCTCCATCAGCATGAAGGGCTGCTGCTTTAAGCCCCGCATGAGGTCATGCTGCATCGCCGTCAGACTTACCGGCGTATCATAAGATGGATAGTTATCCCAGGATACGACGTCCATCTCCTTTGCCCATTTGAAATAATCCAGCTGCTTAAACGTTCCCATTAGATTTGTTGTAACCGGAGTCTTTTGATCCACGCTGCGGATAGCGTTCCGCTCCATCTTGAAATTTTCCAGCATACTATCCGAATTAAAACGGGCATAGTCAATGGAAATGCCGGCGAACGCTGTGCCGCTGCACCACTCGAGACCTTCGCCAAGAGCGTTTGGCAGCACAATTTCCTCCCAGTCATAGAGGGTGTGCCCCCAAAATTCTGTATTCCATGCCTCATTCAGTGCTTTCAGCGTCCCGTACTTTTTCCGAAGCCAGACACGGAAGGCTTTTTCGCAATTTTCACAGTAACACTCACCGCTATATTCATTATTTATGTGCCAGCACACCACACTGTCCAGATGTCCATACCTTTTTGCAAGCTTTTGAGCCAGTTTTGCCGCGTATCTCTGGTAAACAGGGCTATTTGGGCATGCATTTTGCCTCTGTCCAAACTTGTGGTGCCTTCCCGCATAGTCCGTCCTTGCCACCTCCGGATATTTCCGAAACATCCAGGCCGGCATTGCCGCGGTTGAAGTTGCAAGGACAATGTCTTTATGGTTTTTTCCCAGCATTTCAATGACCTTGTCCAGTTCCTCAAAATCATACCGTTCTTCTGACGGCTGGAGCTTTGCCCAGGAAAATACATTGACTGTTGCGCTGTTTATCCGAGCTTTATCGAAAAGTTCCATATCTTCTTTCCAGACTGCTTCCGGCCATTGGTTCGGGTTGTAATCCCCGCCATATAGGATATGCTTAAAATCTGCTTTCATATTTTTATTCCCTTCTTTTGTTTATTCTTTTAGGCGTTTGCGAAACGTCACAAGCCGCATAAACACGGCATTTTTTTATTACAAAAAAAACAAATAACCCCTCACTGGATACGGTATAATAGAATTGTCGAGGAACTATAAACCATACACCAAGAAAGGAGTTATTCTAACATCTATGATACCATATAAACAGCTTTCTTTAGCAGATATTTTTACAGATTGCCAGGAGAAATTTGAAAATAACAAACCTGCGTTTCTATCCCTATTAGAAACGCATATCGATATTGATGAGATTATTCCGATTTCATTTCAAAATCATTTTTATGCATCAGACTTAATCCTTGCTGGTATCGCGCAACTTATTACCATTGTTCTTGCAGACAGTATCAAACTTAGATACAAAATTGTAAACGAGCATTGCGAGTTTCGCAATTACCTATTTATTCTGTAAAAAGTGTACACCCCATATCACGAAATTCCGCTATTTTCTTTTCCAGCTTTGGAACAGGACAGTCAAGATACTCACTGATACAGTGAATGCACCAGAAAGTCTCAGCTCCCCGGTTAAATATCCTCTTATAAAGACCAATTTCATCATGACTCACTGGACGGTTGCACTTCACACAACATATGACGGAAGTATTTTTAGTATCTGTCATTTCCATATTCATCCTGTTTTCACTCTTTTTCCGGTAAGATCATCTCTGCAATTATAATCTTGCACTCATCTGGCAATACCTGTGTAGAAAAGGCATCCTGGTAAACACCAATGCTTTCCCCGGTAACTGCATTTGTAAATTTCATTTTTATTCCGGTTCCAGAGTGAATTCCAAGATCGCAAAAGGAAATTTCCATAGTATTCAAATAATCACTTTCGTATTCCAGATTAAAAAATGCAAGGGCAATTCTGTTTCCGGACAGAAGCTTTGCCAGAATATACCGCTTATCGCCCATATTGTCTACAAGAAATGCAGGGCGATACTCTTCATCCTGATTAATGGCAATCAGCCCTTTGTTTAAAAGAATGTCTTTATTAGTCTTGTCAATTTTTCGAAGATCTGCTCCCATGATCAAAGGAGAGCCAAGGAATGACCACATTGCAAAATGCTGAAGATACTGCTGGTCTGTACATCCATTAAGCCCTACATTGCCGCTTCCATGCATTCCTGTGATCAGCATATCCATATCGTTGTAGCAGTCCGGTGCATTTCCTTCAATATTCTCTACCTGGCTTTTAAAAATATCTTTATAACTTTTCGGTACATCAAAAATATCACCTGTAGAGCGGTAGGTATGTGCCCCTCTTGACCGCATCCAGCCCGACGGATCATATTTTCCCCAGTTACAGGCTGCAAATAAAATATCCTTTCCCGAGCTTCGAAGAGCCATTGCCATAGTAAGATATGCATTTTTTGCATCTGCACAGACCGGAAAGTAGCAGAAATCATATTTCAGGTAATCCACGTCCCATTGGGCAAACTGCTTTGCATCTTCTGCTTCATGACCATAGCTTCCCGGGTATCCTGCACAGGTTTTCGTACCGGCGCAGGAGTACATGCCGAATTTCAAACCTTTGCCGTGGATATAATCTGCAAGAGCTTTCATTCCATGTGGAAACAGTTCCGGATCTGCCACTAATTTTCCATCCACACGCTCCTTCAGGGACCAGCAGTCATCTATGATCACATACTCATATCCAGCCTCCTTGTAGCCTTCTGCCACCATAGTATCTGCCATTTCCATGATCAACTGCTCATTTATATGAGCACCAAAAGTGTTCCAGGAATTCCACCCCATCGGTGGTTTCTGTGCCAATACTGCCATAGTTAAATCCTCCGTTCAATTTTTCCCATATCATCCTTTAACAGCTCCAAGCATAACCCCTTTTACAAAATATTTCTGCAGGAAAGGGTATACCAGCATAACAGGAATAACTGTAATAATCGTGGTTGCCATACGTACACTGTCTGCTGATAATGAAATAGCAGCTGCATTTCCAACCTGTCCGCTTCTCATACTGTCTGCCAGCATCTGTGCCTGATTGATGCAGTTATAAAGGATCAGCTGTACTGTCTGCAGGTTGGGATTCTGCACCAGAAGGTAGTTATCCTGCCAGGAATTCCAGGCTCCAACTGAGGCATACACTGCTACTGTCGCCAATATAGGTTTGCTCAGAGGCAGAATTATGCTCGTATAAATCTTGAAAAAGCCTGCTCCGTCAAGTTCCGCAGACTCCTGAAGAGACTGCGGAATCTGTTCTATAAATGTTTTGATCAGTATGACATAATATGCGTTTACAATTCCAGGAATAATATACAGCCAGAAAGTGTTGTTCAAATGGTATGCTTTCATGGTTATGTAATAGGGAACCAGACCGGCACTTAAATACATGGTAATAACTACAAACCTGTATACAAATTTTCTTCCAATCATATCTTTTTTCGTTACCAGATATGCAAACAGGGAGGAACCAAACAGACACAGGATTGTCTGGATGACTGTTCTGGCTCCTGAAATCAGGAAAGCATGTCCGAATCCTGATTTTTTCAGGATCATCTTATATGCATCCAATGTGAAGCCCTTTGGCAGGAAATAAATTCCCTCCAGGGATGCCCTTGTACTGTCAGACAGGGAATAAATAACCATGTAATAAAACGGATACACACAGAGAAATACTGCAATCAACAGAAAAAATACATTTAATACATGAAGAAATTTCTCCTGTGGTGATGTTTTAATTTTTGAACTTGTTTTTTTCATTCTTCTCACCTCCAGTTATACAATCGATTCGCCTCTGATTTTTTTCGACAATGCGTTTGCAGTAAATAATAATACAATTCCAAGTATTGACTTCAGCATTCCCAGGGTAATGGAATAGGAATAATCATTTATATAAAATCCAACCTTATATACATAATAATCAAGCACTTCAATTTTATCCGCTACCATAGGGTTGTAAAACATAAAATACTGGTCAAATCCGTTTGAAAGAATATTACTTACTGCAAGAAGGAACATTACCACATAGGTAGGCATGATCCCTGGAATTGTAATATGCAAAATAGACTGGATCTTATTGGCTCCGTCTACCTTTGCTGCATCATATAGTTCTGAATCAATTCCTGTAATCGCTGCAATATAGATAATTGCTGACCATCCGAAGCTTTTCCAGATTCCCAGAATCCACTGCAGAACCCAGGTGTGATCCACATCACCAAGAATTCCCATAACAGGCGGCTGAATGCCAATTTTCTGCATCAGAACACTTACAAATCCATTTACAGAAAAGAAAGCAAAAGCAACACCATAAACAATGATCCAGCTGATAAAGTTTGGCAGTGTGGTTGCTGTCTGAACAATTTTTTTAAATTTAGAATTTTTTATTTCATTGAACATAATTGCAAACACTACCGGAACAGGGGTTGCCAGCAGCCCCAGTGCGCTAAGCGCCAATGTATTTCTTAATACACGCAGTACCTCTGACCGTTCTGTAAACAACTTCTGGAAATTACCTAGTCCTACAAAAACCATGCTGCCAAAATCCAGAAATTTCTGTCCAATTTTGTAATCAAACACGGAATAAATCCATCCAACCAGCGGAACATAGGAAAATGCAAATACATAAATTAAAAATGGAACTGCCAGAAGCAAATATTTGATTCCACGTAATTTTTTTCTTCCAATCCTCTCTGCCAATGCAGTTTCTGACTTTTTCACGCTCATATAGCATACCTCCTTCTCTGCTAATAAGATAACGCAAAACGGAAGGTGTATTCCAGATACAACCTTCCGTTTTTTTGACATATCCTATTTAGTTAAAAGGTGGTGCTTTCACATTTAAAGAAATCTTACAAAAAATGGTAAAATCTTACGATTTTAAACAAGCCCCTGATGGAATTTCCCAAGGAATTCCTTCATTCTTACATGTTCTGATGAAAATACCTCTTCCGGGGTGCCTTCCACTGCGATCAGACCGTCATCCATAAAGATAATCCGGTCGGAGATGTCACGGGCAAAGCTCATCTCGTGGGTAACAATCACCATGGTGATATGCTCGGCTGCCAGGTCTTTGATTACTTTCAAGATTTCGCCAGTGAGCTCCGGATCCAAAGCAGATGTGGGCTCATCGAAGAAAAGAATATCCGGGTTCATGCAAAGGGCTCTGGCGATGGAAACTCGCTGCTGCTGTCCGCCGGAAAGCTGGTAGGGATAATAATTTTCCTTATCCGAAAGCCCCATTTTCTTAAGAAGCTCCCTTGCCTGCGCATAAACCTCTTTTTTATCTCTCTTTTGTACCTTAATTGGAGCGTCTGTAATATTTTTAATCACGGAAAAATGGGGAAAAAGGTTAAAATTCTGAAAAACCAATCCGATTTTTCCGTTTTTGATGATTTCGCCGCCGTCTGGTGTCTCCAGACCAGTGGCACAGCGAAGCAATGTAGACTTACCAGAGCCGGAGGGACCGATAATACTAAGAACCTCGCCCTTGTCTACTTCCAGGGAAATGTCACGGAGAACGTCCAGGGCTCCGAAACTTTTCTTTATGTGTTTCATTTCAAATAATTTCATATAGTGACTCCTTCTGGTTACCCGCACACAGTTTTACAATGTATATTCACTGCAGGTTGATGATAAATTATTAGCGGTAATAGTTCAGTTTTTTCTCTACTTTATCCATAATCACTGCTACCAGCAGGTTAAATACATAATAAAATACAGCCGCTACCACAAACGGCACCATCGTGGTCTGAGAGCTGGCAATCTGTTTGGCCAGAGTGAACATTTCAGCTACTGCTACCACGAAGGCCAGGGAGGTATCCTTTACCAGTGTGATTACCTCGTTGGTGATGGAGGGCAGAATCCGTTTGAATACCTGAGGGAGAATAATACGGAAGAAGGTCTGTGCTTTGGAGTAGCCAAGGATTCTGGCTGCTTCATACTGACCTACTGGCATGGATTCAATTCCGCCACGGTAGATTTCTGCAAAATAAGCGGCATAATTAATTGCAAAAGCAATAAATACAGCGATCAGGCTATAACCCATGGAAATCCGGATTCCAAAAATAAAATATGGTCCAAAATATACTACCATCAGCTGCAGCATAAGAGGTGTTCCGCGCATAATGGAGATATAAGCAGAAATGATCCATCTGATTATCTTTATTTTGGACATTTTCCCCCAGCAGACCAGAAGGCCAAGTGGCAGGGAAAATATAAGGGTTACAAAGAAAATTTCCGTAGTTACGGTCATTCCCTTTGCAAGCTGGCTTAACATTACACTAAAACTCATAGTTACTGTGTTCCTCCTGTTGATACTTGTGTTCTAAGGGATCGCATTTCACGTTTCATTTCATTCCATAATTCATATTATGATATGAGTGTCAAAAGGTCTTTTGACACTCATTTGATACCCGGATTGCTACGCAGCTACGCTGCTCCCGCAATCCTCCAAATATTCGAAATCCGCTGATTTACTGCGTAAATCGCTACTTTCTCATATTTGGCGTGTCCCAAGTTCAAAAGCCTTATCGTGCAATCACGAACAGCTTTTTGACCTTTTGACACTGGTATCATATTATGCGAATCAAGCTCCTACTTTGGGAGCAGACCCCTTCTCGCTAAGAAAAGAGGGTGCGCCAGGTACCCTCTTTTTTGCGTATATTCGTGTTTATAGTCTATGTGAATTATTCAGCCTCATCCTCAGCAGTATCTGCGTCAGCTGCCTCATCAGAATCTGCATTTTCTTCTGCCGCATCTGTACTCTCTTCTGTCTTATCTGCTTCTTCATCTCCCAGGCAAAGCATGTCAGCTACACCATACTGCTCAGCCAGTTTATCAATCTCGCCCTCATCATACAGCTTCATAACCTCAGCCCATACGGTATCACGAAGCTCCTCATTTCCCTTGGCAAAGCCAATGCCGTACTGCTCGCTCTGAATCGGCTCGTCCAGAATCTTATATTTGCCCTCTTCTCTCTGAGCCAGCTGATATTTGGCAACTCCGATATCAACAGCAACAGCATCAGCTGCGCCAGAATCAATATTCATAAATGCGGTATTGTAATCCGGATTCTCTGTAAGGGATGCAAAGCTGTCTGTCAGATCCTTGTTGTCATCACTGTTTAATGCATCGAGTGCAGCAGATGCAGCCTGTACTACAACATTCTTCCCTGCCAGATCTGCCAGTGTCTCAATTCCGGAATCGGAAGCGACTACCATAACCTGCTCGTTATTCAGATATGGATCAGACCATGTATAATCATCCTCACGTCCATTGATGGTAAAGCCATTCCAGATACAGTCAATATTTCCGGAATTCAGCTCCATATCCTTGGAATCCCAGTTAATTGGTTTCTTTACAAGCTCCCATCCAAGATTATCACATACCTTCTGCGCCACATCCAGGTCAAAACCAACATATTCGCCACTTTCATCCATATAACCAAAAGGCGGGTACTCTGCATCAAATCCAACAGTCAGGGTCTTACTGTCGGCATCTGCATAAACAGTCACACCAGAGCAGATACCTGCTGCCACCAAGGCACTCATCATAATCGCCAGCATTCTTTTTTTCATAATATCTATCCTCCTGAAATCTAATTCTCATTATTTTAGTGTGTTTTCACTCTACCATGTTAAAGCATGGTTGTATGGTAGCATACGAAAGTAATTCTGTCAATATAGTTTTTTAGAAAAAGCACAGGTTCATCACGAACCTGTGCTCCTATGATACTCTCCAGTCAGCTTCTCCAGCATTTCATCCGCCTTCCCTTGTCTTATGCTGACCTCCTTTTTCTGCGCAAACTCATCCAATGCCTTTTTTAAAGTATCCTTCACTTCCTCCGATACATTCAGCTCTTTCAGCCTGTTCTCATACTCCTGCGGCTTCTTCACGCTACGATAAGCAAGCAGATAGCAAACCAGCTCCTTAGGATCGCTCTGGGTAAGGAACGCCTCCCAGAAACACTCCATTGCTTTCTCCATCTGAAAAAGATAGCTGTACGCACATCCAAGGTTATGCCACACACTCATGGTCAGCCCCGGTCTTATCTGCTCCAGCTCTTCTTTTTTCAGAAGCTGCTGATACACCTTGATGGCACTTACATACATCTTATTCGCTACCAGGGCATCCCCTTTTCTCTTTTTTCGAAGAAGAGGTGCCTCCTGATCCAGCTTGGCAAGCTTTACATTCAATGCCTTCAGCTCATCGTAAGTAAGATAATTGATCTCCTTAAATACCGGATAAAGCACATCCTCCGCACTGGCAAATTTACCAAGATGAGGACGTAGCTTGGCTGCCAGCCTTGGCAGATCCAGTTCCTCGCTGATCCAGATACAGAGATTTTCATTTATAACAGAAGAATCCACCAGATAAAGATTGTGGTACAGAAAGTAGCAAAGCTCCTCCAGTGAGTAAATATTGGTATTGATACTCTCCACAAAAAACGGCTTGTCCGCCTTTTTTGTCTGACATAAAATATAACCGCTCATTTCCAGCCTCCTTTACCACTCTACCAGTTCGTCCCAGACCTTGCCGCTGGAAGGGAACATTTCTCCAAATCCAAGATCTTTTACAACAACGCGGCATTTCTTCTGTGACACATATGCAAGGGCCAGAGACAGTCTTGTAGTCTTATTGGGACGCTCAGGAAGTCCGGGCAGTCCCATAATTACTTTCTTCTTGTGCTTCTCGCCGAAGGTTCCAACAACAAAAACGAGCTCTGTTATATCATCCAGGATCAGCTCACAGCCAGCTTTACACTCATACCAGTTCTTACCAGCCTCAATAAGCGGGTAATATGCCGGTGCACCCATCACCCGCATTTCCATTCCCACATCTTTCAGCACAAGAGCAGGACTCATATAACGGTACCCCTTCAAGATCTTATCCTCAAGGCGCTCCTTTCCAGCTGCACATGCACCTTTTGCAAAAAGGTTATTTCCATAATAAACCTTTCTTCGCTGCATGCAAAGGCTTCCAATGGATATTTTCGCCCAATCCGGGCTGAATCCATATCCTGTGATCTGAATGCTGGAAAAAAGACCGGTTCCAAGAGTCTCCTTAATAAAATCACGGAAAGCCTCATCTCTGGCTTCCACGGCCTTCTCTCCCTCTTCCTCAGGTGCTGTAAGAGATGGGAGGACCGTCTTCTTCGGCTCCTCAAGGCGTACCAGCACCGGCCTTGTGCTGCTGTCCATAGTCAGCTGCTGAAACTTCACTTCATCCTGGTGAAAAGAATACCAGCCGATACTCCGGTTCCAGGTCTCTCTTTTCTGGGTAAGGGAATAATAATAAAAGCTCTCTCCATGGTCTATCAGCATGTACTGATTCTTCGAAAAACCAATGGCCTGGCAGGCTTTTTCCATATTTTTCACCTGGGGGTCCTCAAGCTCAGGACTTGTGATCACCAGGCATTTTGTATTTTTTACAAGATCTGCAACTCCCAGAAATTTCAGCATACCCTCCAGAAAAACCTGAAGCAGCTCCCATGGCTCCACCTGTTCTCCCAGAATCTGCACACTGTCTTCTTTCTTACAGATT
The DNA here is from genome assembly GCF_964249465.1 of Ruminococcus sp. Marseille-P328. Taxonomy (NCBI): domain Bacteria; kingdom Bacillati; phylum Bacillota; class Clostridia; order Eubacteriales; family Oscillospiraceae; genus Ruminococcus; species Ruminococcus sp. Marseille-P328. The sequence goes on from NZ_CAXUBQ010000009.1 coordinate 37,151, forward strand.
CCATACAGGTCATCCACCATCTGTCCCCCTTTTTCCCGGGCAAAATAAACTGCCTCAAGACCAATGGTGTACTCTTTATGCTCTCCGCGCCTGCAAATACAGGTAGGTGCTTCAAACTCCTGGGCACCAACTTTCATGGACACAGAGCAGGGTTCCTCCCCTTTCCGGTCATAATAGCAGATCTGGGAATAATCTTTTCCAAAATCAATTCCTATGATCAAATCACGAATTTCATTCATATATTCAGTCCTCTTCTGTAATGACAAACATTTCTTTTACATACTGTTCCTGGCGGAAATACTGCTTCAGTCCCTGTTTCACCTCATGATGCTTGTCCAGTTTCCGCGCAGACAAAATCTGATTAATCATCTGGTACTTGCTGAATGGTGTACCTTCCACCTTACTCATTCCAAGTACCCGCTCTGGCGTTCTTTTGGTCTGTCCATTACATTCCTCTGAAAAATAATAATGCAAAGTTTCCCCGTAAAACATGGTAAACGGCTTGGTAAAAATACCCTCATATACATTCTTAAGAGGCTCTGTCTTATATTCCAGCGCACGTCCAAGTCCGGTATCCAAAGCATATACAAGGGTTACCTTCGCCTCCGGGCTGGTGTGATATTCCACACATGTTTTGTCATCCATCTGATACAGGCTCAAAATTTCCGGTGGAAGTCTGTGGAAGAAAGAAAATACCATTTCTTTGTCCATGCACATTTTCAGAAGCTCTTTTTCTATGGAAAGAAGAGCCTCTTTTCTGCTCTTTTCCCTGGAAAGCTCTTTAAACAAAGCCAGATAGCAGACTTCATTTACCATCCATTTCTGCATATATGCATTCAACAGACAGTTTTTCACAAAAGGACTCATGGTGTATTCTTTTACAAAAATGCCATAGGAAACATGGGTCAGATATCCGCTTACGATCCACTCCCTTCCGGAATGGCGAATGTAGGATTCCAGAACATGCTCTCCCTCCTTGCGGTAATCCGTGGTAAACATAAGAAGCTGAAGGATTTTTTCCTCCAGATCATAGGTATCCATTTCAAATCCCACAGCACTTTTCCAGATGGAAAACATTTCATCCACAGGTCCAAAACGATATTTCATAAGATATGTGAGGATCACCTCATCATAAAATCCATTTCTGTAAACATCAGATGCCAAAGCCAGAAGTTCCTCATCTTCCAGCATGTCGCAGCGCACGATCATGCGGCTTACCAGTTTCAAAAGGCTTCGCATGTCCACGCCCTCATAGCCGAATTCCTCCACAATGGCCTGTGCCTGGGAAAAAAGACCGCGGCTTATAAGAACCACCAGAAGCTTCTGCCTGTCCACACGGGCGTATTCCTGGTAATCCATCTGCTTTAAATATTGATCCAGATCTTCGCCAAATACATGCTCTGCATAATAATCCAGAATCCTGCGACGCACCTTCTGCTTATACTCCATGCAAAAAGCATCGGATTTGACCAGTCTTTGAAAAATATCCAGATTATCTTTGTCCAGTTCATGGCTTTCGCAATAATGAAGAAGCACACCTGGCTCATCCACGCCAAGGGCAAGAACTTTTCTCACTGCCCCATCCTCATCCATGGTCTTCTTCAAGCTGTAATCTACAGTAGCACTGTATCTGCGCTGCTTGTCATCCTGAAAAAGGATAGCAGCATCTTCTGTATAAATTCTTGGATAAGCTACGCCCTGAACACAGGTATAAGTCTCCTCTGATTCCATCTGACTGTGACGAACGATCACATAGCGGACTTTTTTATCATCAAAATAAAGGCGGTGGGTAAACATTTTCTGCGCAATGGAATCTGCCGCCTCTTTTGTGCGAGGCTCCATCAGAAACTCCTGATATAAGACAGCATAGCTCTCATTCATTTTGCCCTCAGCCAGTTTTTTCCTGGCGAAATCCCGCATACCTGACATATAGCGCTGGTATGCTGCCGGCTCTTTTTCCTTATTTGCAATAATGCAGGAATAAATAAATGCCCGCTTGGAATCTCCAAGGGAATCGCTGTTGTAAGTAAAATACATGAGAAGAGCCTTTGGAAGCTCAATCCGTCTGGAAGTGTCCATAGTCTCCACATAATACTCATAAAGTCTTGTAAGACGCAGCCCATGCTCCACTGCCAGGGAAAACCAGCGGAAATATTCGGTCTTTCTTGGGTTTCCCTTCATCACATATTTGCAGATGGCTTCCAGGGTATCCTCTGAAGAATACTGTTCATAGCCCTTTGCCAATGCCTGATAAATACTTTCGTTATAATCTTTCTCATACCCAGAAAGATATGCAAGACGCATTACCAGCTCCTCTGTAAGAAGGTTTCTTCTTGCCGCGAAGCGGAATACCTGTCCCCAGAAGCTGTTCAGCCTGTGAAGAAGAGTCATGTCCTTGCAGATGATCTTCCATGCTTCCAGATAGAGGAACGGACTCCTGCAGCCCTTGCCAAACTGCTCTTCCAGCACAAATAATGCCTTGGACGGAGTCTCCTTGTATGCAGGATCCAGCTTCAGCAGGATCCATAAAAGCGGAAAACTGTCACTTTTTTGCATGTAAAAATTGCGGATTCTGGACAGGGCGTGAACCTTGTCCTTATATAAACCGGTAAGCGTGCACAGATACAGATAAATTCCAGCAAACTCCAGATCATCTCTTGTATAGGATTTATCCTGATAGCTTTCCAGAAGAACTCTTGCTTCCTCATGATGGTTCTCCATGTAAAGAAGAAAGGCCTCATACATCTGGTATTCCGGATAATCACATCCGGACTGGTGAAGCTGGTTCAGAATATAGTGGCTGCTTGCACTCCAGGTGGAAAAATCCATCCAGCTGTTGACCCCTGGATTCTCCTTTCCCGCAAGACAGCTTGCCACAGCAGTCTCATAGCACAAGTAGGCCAGACAGTCTTTTTGAAGATCCAGTTTACTCTTCTCCTGAGTCAGACGGATATCTACATCCAGTTTACCACTTGTGGATGCAACAACGGTATAAGTAATCTCCTGATAAGGGCTTTTTACTATAATTTTGCCAAACTGATTGCCTTGTCTTAATTTCTCCTTGTGTACCAGATATTCCACTTCATAATGGCTGCCAATAAAATCTTCGTCTGTTACCACCTTGCGGGGAACTTCCAGAAACTCTCCAACAGCTTCCACATCAAGGCGCAGATGCCCCCATCCGCTTCTCTGAATATAAAAAGATTCTTTCAAAGAGTCTTTCAACTCATAGTATTCTTTGCCCACCTCTCTGGCACTTATGGTTACTTTTTCCTTCTTGCCTGCGGCAATGAGAAATTCTTCCAGATGCTGATATGTCACCGGCTGTCTGGACAGACCATAATAAAGTGTCTGGATCTTTTGATCCTCATTTTCCAGAATTCTGGTGAAGCTGGCATCTTTAAAAATACGGAATGCCTCTTTAAAATCATCCCGGGCAACTTTTACAAATTCGTCCAGATTCCCTACCACACCTGAAAAACTGCGTATTTCCTCTTTTTCGATCTCAATTTCAAAAGGAAGACGGGCCTCTCCAATATTTGTAGTAAAGCACAGCCATCCCTTCAGGTTTTCTCCGGGAGCAAGTCCTACCGTATCAATTCCAAGCGGGAGACGCACAGTAGTTCCTGAAATATGGTCCATTCCCGGTACCACCCGGCGGCTGGAGGAAGTAACATAACCGCGGATCTTCTGATTATCCTCTGTTCCAACGTACACTTCCCCTCTCTTCGTCTCCCCTGCTTTCATGGTCAGGGAAATCTTCTCCTTGGAAAAAAGGAGCTGGGGCTGTTCATATTCAAACTTTCCGTTTAAAAGCTGTTCGATCTTTTTTTTCAAAATCATTCACCTTACGTCTTTCGTGTTCTTGTTACTGTCCGCAAACTTCACAGCAACACACTTCTCAGAACATTGCTGTGGAACAGTAATCCTGTTACTCGCTGTCACTGCCTCTTTCGAACCAGAGCCTTTTTCAAACACGCTCCAGGCAGTTACTCTGACATTATTATAATGATTTTCACCCTTTATTTCAATGTAAAATATAAAAAGAATCCTGCCACGATTTTTTCCGCAGTAAAAAAAGGCAGCCAGGCACTTAAAGCCTGTATTTTTCATAGACTATATAGAAATCCCCTTTGAGGTAGCGATTTGAAGACATTTTTGAAACCTTTGACAATGGCCGAGGAGCAGTATTATCTTCAGCAGTACCAAAGGGGCGATATGGAAGCAAAAAATATTCTCATAGAACGTAATCTGCGGCTTGTTGCCCATGTAGTAAAAAAATATCAGGGAACAGATGTAGAACTGGACGATCTGATTTCCATTGGCACCATTGGATTAATGAAAGCCATCTCCACATTTGATTCCACAAAAACAGCCCGGCTGTCCACATATGCTGGAAAGTGTATCAACAATGAACTGCTTATGTTATTCCGCTCCCGCAAGAAGCATTCCCGGGAAATCTCGCTGTATGAACCCATTGGTACAGACAAAGAAGGCAATGAGATCAGTCTTCTGGATGTAATGGAAGGACCGGCAGTGGACGTTGTGGAAGAGTATTCCACCAGAGAAGATATCCGTCATGTACTGGATTCCATGAAGTCTGTACTGTCTTCCAAAGAATATGAGGTGATCTGCTGCCGTTTCGGTCTCTTTGGGCAAAAGGAACAGACGCAGCGGGAAATCGCCAGGCACCTTCACATCAGCCGCTCCTATGTATCCAGAATTGAAAAAAACGCCCTGCAAAAATTGCGGACGCTTTTTCCTGAAAACGGGTAAAACACGCTCTGCGAGTTTTACCTCTATGATTATTTGTTACTGTTCATTCCGTGACCAGTAACGATTATTTTTCTGAATTACTCTCAGACTTATGCTTCACTACGGCGGAGGATATCATAAACCTCTGCCTCACCGCCAAGATCTACAAACAGCTTCTGCTGCGGATGGGGAGCGCTTTCTACGGAATTGCCCTCCTCATCATAGATAGCTTTTACAGGAACCAGAAGATTGGTTCCATCCGGTTTCATGATCTCGATCATCTCTCCTACTGTAAACTTGTTTCTCTGTGTAATCTGCACATAGCCTCTCTCATCTACAGCTTCTGCAAATCCCAGATACGTATACCCCTTCTCATAGGTATTATTGTCATAGATCTGTGCTTCCTCGCTTGGTTTGCCATAAAAGAAGCCAGTTGTAAATTTACGGTAAGTGCAGCCTGCGATCTGCTCCTGATACCAGGACATGTTTGCCTGATATTTGGCCGGATCTTCCAGATAATCATCAATAGCCTTGCGGTAAGTACGTGCGACAGTTGCTACATAAAGAGCTGTCTTCATACGACCCTCGATCTTCAAACTGTCGATTCCGCTTGTGAGAATGTCATCCATGTGCTCGATCATGCAAAGATCCTTGGAATTGAAAATGTAAGTACCACGCTCATTCTCATAAACCGGCATATACTCCCCGGGTCTCGACTCTTCCACAATGGAATATTTCCAACGGCACGGATGTGTGCAGGATCCCTGATTGGCATCTCTTCCTACCAGGAAATTGCTGAGAAGACAGCGTCCGGAATAGGAAATACACATCGCTCCGTGAATGAAAGTCTCAATCTCCATATCATCTGGAATATTGGCACGGATCTGGCGAATCTCTTCTAAAGAAAGCTCACGGGCAGTTACCACACGCTTCGCTCCAAGCTTGTACCAGAAGCGATAGGTTTCGTAATTAGTGTTATTTGCCTGGGTACTGATATGACGCTCAATCTCCGGACAGATTTCCTTGGCATAGGTAAAAATACCAGGATCAGCGATGATCAAGGCGTCCGGTTTTAATTCCTTAAGCTCTTTCAAGTACTCTCTTACACCAGCCAGATCATAGTTATGCGCAAGAATATTCACTGTCACATAGACTTTTACACCATGCTCATGGGCAAATGCAATTCCCTGCGCCATCTCTTCTTTTGAAAAATTGCGGGCCTTGGCACGAAGCCCAAAAGCCTCTCCTCCGATATAAACAGCGTCTGCTCCGAAAACCGTGGCAATCTTCAGAACCTCAAGACTGCTTGCCGGAACTAATAATTCTGGTTTACGCATATGACTCCTCTTTCTTTACACTGATGGAGGCTCCGTCTCCTAACGGAAGGATGGAGGTCTCCAGCAGCGGATTGTGCTTCAGTTCATAGAGATACTGACGCATACGCTTATAAATGGTACGATTGCGTCTCTCTACAAGATAATGGGATTCGATAATGTCCCCTTCTTGAAGAACATTATCAGAAACAAGAACGCTGCCCTTATGCATTAATCGAAGCACATCCGGCAGCCAGTTCATATACTGCCCCTTGGCAGCATCCATAAAAATAAGATCATAAGTTCCAGTAAGTTCTTTCAGGATCTCTCCTGCATCCCCGGTAAGGAACTCTATCTGGGATTCCCGTCCTGCCTTCCTGAAATTCTCTCTGGCAATAGGGATCCTTTTTTCATAATTCTCAATTGTTGTTATTTTCAGATTCTCAGGTCCATATTCGCACATCAGCAGAGTGGAAAAACCTACTGCCGTTCCGACCTCCAGTATTCTCATCGGCCGGGTTGCTGCAAGAAACATTTTCAGAAAGCTCTGCATTTCCTTGCGGATAATGGGAACCCTTCCTGCAAGTGCTTCTTTTTCCAGTTCTTCCAGAAAAGGAGTATTCCCCATATCAAGAGAATTGATGTAAGTGCGCATTCTCTCCTCTACGATCACTGTCCGGACTCTCCTTCCCCTGCAGTTCCATCAGCTGCCTGAGTATCCGCTGTACCATCTGCGCTCTGGGTATCAGCTGTATCAGTTCCTGCATCTGTAGTCTGAGTATCTGTCTGGACCGCTGTATCAGCTGCTGTGGCACTATCCTGCGTAACACCAGTCTGCTCCTCATCACCAGCAAGAATACCCATAATACGTGTAGGAGTGTAAGCTGTACTTAACAGATAAGTTCCAGCCTGCATCTGTCCCTTATATGTAGAAAGTTTCTCCTGTGCAAAGAACACCAGACTGTCATCAATAAGTCCCTTGCTTTTCAAGATCTTGGCTACATCATACGTGGATGAGCCTTCCGGAATCACAACTGTCACTTCCTGACCTGCTCCCGGGCTGACTGCCTGCTGGTTAAAAACATTGTAGCCAAACTGATAGGCCGACTTGCCAATCCAGAAAATCAGCACTGCAACACAGACGTAAAAAGCAGTACGAAAAATTCCACCAGCTACAAAAAGCCCTGCTTTTCCCACCTGATCTCTTGTATTACCCATGTTTCCTCCTTATAACTCAGGAATGTCCAGATCGATTCCCTCTGTAAGTGTCCTGCATATCTTCTGCATAAGTTTACAAAGAGCAAACTCCGCATCAAGAAATGCGTTTACAAGGGGATCTCTGCGCAGCTCCCTGGATTCTCTGTTGAGCTGCTCCGTTCCCCGGAACAGCTCATCTCTGTTTGCTTCATTCTGTAGTCTGAAATTGTTTCCTCTGAATGCATTCACACGGTCCATAAGCTCCGGGTTCTCCTTCAGAAGATCTCTGTATTTCTCAAATTCCTGATATTCTTCACTGTTCTGTACAGCTGCAAGAAGTGCATCTATACAGTCTTTTATCTCGTTCATCGCGCCTCTGCTTATGCCTCCATAATGATTGGAAGGATCATCGGACTTCTCTTGGTACGTTTCCATACGTAGTCGCTGAGTGCATCCTTCACTGCTGCCTTAATCTTACTCCAGTCTGTGATACCTTTATCCAGACATCCGTCAAGAGCCAGCTCCACCACTTCTCTTGCATGATCCATAAGGTCTTCTGACTCTCTTACATACACAAAACCTCTGGAAACAATATCCGGTCCTGCCAGTACCACATTGCTGTGTCTCTCTAATGTCATGACAACAATCATAATACCATCTTCGGAAAGATGCTGTCTGTCGCGAAGTACAATATTACCAACATCTCCGACTCCAAGACCGTCTACAAGAATTGCACCTGTGTGTACGGAACCAGTAACAGCTGCACTATTCTCATCTATCTCCAGAACATTTCCTGATTTCAGAATAAAAATATTGTCCTTGGAATATCCAAGCTCCTCTGCAACAAGCTTCTGTGCAGTCAGATGACGGTATTCACCATGTACCGGAATTGCATATTTCGGCTTCACAAGGGAGTAGATCAGCTTGATTTCCTCCTGGCAGGCATGTCCGGATACATGTGCATCCTGGAAAATAACCTTGGCCCCTTTCATAGAAAGCTCGTTGATAACCTTGGATACTGCCTTCTCATTACCTGGAATCGGATGAGAGCTGAAAATAATTGCATCATTAGGTTTAATGGTAATCTTCTTGTGGATATTGGCAGCCATACGGGAAAGAGCAGCCATGGACTCGCCCTGGCTTCCTGTAGTGATCAGAACAAGCTGCTCATCCGGATAGTTCTTTACCTGGTCGATCTCGATCAGAGTCTGATCCGGAACACGCAGATAGCCAAGTTCTGCGGCAGTGGTAATAACATTTACCATACTGCGGCCTTCTACTGCCACTTTACGTCCAAAGCGGTATGCAGTATTGATGATCTGCTGTACACGGTCTACATTGGAAGCAAACGTTGCGATAATGATTCTTGCAGTCTTATATTCATTAAAAAGATTGTCAAAAACATGACCAACTGTACGCTCAGACATGGTAAAGCCCGGACGTTCCGCATTTGTAGAATCACACATAAGGGCAAGAACGCCTTTCCGTCCGATTTCCGCAAATCTCTGCAGATCAATGGCATCTCCAAATACAGGGGTATAGTCCACCTTGAAGTCACCTGTGTGTACCACGATTCCCACAGGAGAATAAATAGCCAGTGCAGATGCATCCTGGATACTATGGTTCGTCTTAATAAATTCAATTGCAAAATCACCAAGATTGATCACCTGACCGTGTTTTACCTCTTTTAACTTGGTAGTCTTAGTCAGATTATGCTCTTTCAGCTTGTTGCTGATCAGCGCAAGCGTCAGTTTGGTGGAGTAGATCGGTGCATTTACTTCCTTCAGTACATATGGAAGCGCACCAATATGATCCTCATGACCATGGGTGATCACAAATCCTTTCACCTTGGAAATATTCTCTTTCAGGTAGGTAATATCCGGAATTACAAGATCAATTCCCGGCATATCATCTTCTGGAAAAGCGAGTCCGCAGTCTACTACCACTATACTGTCTTCATACTCAAAAGCTGTAATATTCATTCCAATCTGCTCCAGACCACCAAGTGGAATGATTTTCAGCTTGGAGCCATTGTTAGTTTTGCGTGGTCTCTTTAAGGCAGGCTTGCCCTGACCGCGGAACTGAGGTTTATAATTCCCCTTGGTCTGCTTATCCTGTCCTTGTTTCTGACCGTCTTTTCCGTCCTTTTTCGGCTGTGCCTTATATCTGTAATTTTTATGTCTGAAATTTGGTTTTCTTGTTCCGTTTCCGGCTGCCGGAGTCCTTTGCCCGTTGTTGTTCATTTCATTTTCCGTCTTCAATCAATCTATCCTCCATTTTGCGCACTTTATCCTCCAAACTCACGCTACCAGGATAAAGCGACTTTATTTTGTTTCGGCTGGTAACTGTTCAGTAACTTCACAGTTACACGCTTCACGATGCACAAAATAACATGCAAAGCATGATTTCGCATCACTGTTCACGATCTGCCCAGCAAATTATTACATTTCAAGATCTACGTCGTCCAAAATCTGTTCAAATACTTTGGAAATTGCCACCAGTTCTTCATCATCTTCTACCATCTCATAGCTGGCTTCTTCGCTTCCCGCTTCTGAAACATCTTTCATAATATAGGCATTTGCCTCATCGTCCTGTGAATCGGAAACCAGAAGATAAGTGATTCCTGCAACTGTAGTCTGTTCTTCCACAAAAAATTCTATAATCCCATCCTCAGATTGAAATTTAATTTTCTCCATTATTTTCGTCCTTATTCATATTCATTCGGTCTAAGTATCCCTGTAAGATCAAAACCGCAGCCATCTGATCAAGAAACTGCTTCCTGTTCTCACGTCTGACACCGGTCTCCATCAAAGTACGCTCCGCTTCTGCCGTAGTCAGTCGTTCATCCCACATCACAACAGGCAGGCCAGTCCTCTTCTCCAGCTTTTCTTTAAACTCAAGAGATTTCACCGCCCGCTCGCCTACAGTATTATTCATGTTCTTCGGATATCCAAGTACAATACGCTCTACCTGATACTCCGAAATCAGTTCTTCAATCCGTGCCATCGTCTGGCGAAGCTTATTCTCCTGCTTGCGCCAGACAGTCTCCACACCTTGTGCGGTAAGTCCCAGTGGATCACTGACGGCAACGCCCACCGTCTTGGAACCGTAGTCTAATCCCATTAATCTCATAATCAGTATTCCCAGGATCTGTTCTTAATATACTCGGTCAGCAATTCCTCAACAAGTTCGTCACGCTCAACCTTCATGATCATGCTTCTGGCACCCTTATGGCTGGTGATATAAGTCGGATCACCGGACATAATATAACCTACGATCTGATTCACAGGATTATAGCCTTTTTCTTCCATTGCGTTGTAAACCAGGTCCAGGATTTCTTTTACTTCAAGCTCCTGATCTGGTTTTGTTCTGAAATATTGTGTACTTCCCAGATTATTTTCTGCCATTTTTCTCACGTCCTTACGATTATTTCTTTTTTATTTTAATATAATTACGTGTAAATTACAATCCTAATTTTGCATTGCCTGTCATTTCCGCAATTGTGTGGTTACTGGTCACGACCTGCCCAGTAACCCGCTTCGCGATGCACAGAAATCATGCATTCGCATGATTTCGCGCTGAGATTCTCGGGTTTTCTGTGAACTTTGTTCACAAAAAACACCTCGCGGAACGTTACCAGTGAACAGTAATAATTATGTTACTGGTCACGCCCTACAGAACCTGTATTTCTTCTCCCTGCAGAATATGTGGCTGCAAAGTTTTTTCCACTTTCACCGCCAGAATATCATTTACACCGTATTTCTCCGTTTTCGGCACCGCCACTTTCACATATTCTCTGGAATGTCCCAGATAATATGCTTTTCCATCAATCTCCACTTCCTCCTCCAGAAGTACCTCCAGAGTCTTTCCAAGAAGAGAAGTCTCATATTCTGCTGCACGCTTCTGGTGCAGCTCCAGCATTTTGTCACTTCTCACAGCTTTTTCTGCCTCTGTCAGCTGACCGGACATAGCCGCAGCCTTAGTTCCATGGCGACGGGAATATTTAAAAATATGGGTTTCATAAAAATGAATATCTTTCACAAAATCATAGGAAGCCTGAAACTCCTCTTCTGTTTCCATTGGAAAACCAACGATCACATCTGTTGTCAGTGCTGGATTTCCGAAATATTTGCGAAGAAGTTCACATCTTGCTTTATACTCCGCGCTTCTGTATCGTCTGTTCATTCTCTCCAGAGTCGTATCGCATCCGCTCTGCAGGGAAAGATGAAAATGAGGGCAGACTTTTGACATAGAAGACAGCTCTTTTGCAAATTCTTCTGTGACGATTCCCGGTTCCAGGGAACCAAGGCGGATTCTCTGAATTCCTTCCACTTCATTTACTGCCTGAATAAGAGAAAGCAAAGTTTCTTTTTTGTCCTCAGGAAAATCCACTCCATAGGAGCTGAGATGAATTCCTGTAAGCACCACTTCTTTGTAGCCGGCTTTGGCCAGCTTGTGCACTTCATTTAAAATATTCTCTTTTTCCCTGCTTCGCACGCGGCCTCTTGCGTAGGGAATGATACAATAGGTGCAAAACTGGTTGCAGCCATCCTGCACCTTAATATAAGCACGTACATGCTCAGCTGTACGGCTGATTTCCAGTTCTTCATATTCCTTTGTCTGGTTAATCTTAATAATATGAGCCTGACGCTGGTGTTCTTTTTCAAATTCAGCCAGAACTTCCACAATATTTTTTTTCTGGTTATTTCCAAGTACCAGATCTACTGCTTCGTCCGTTTCCAGTTTTCCCTCGTCAGTCTGTACATAACATCCTGTTGCTACTACCACCGCATCCGGGTTCATCTTTTTCGCCTTGTGAAGCATCTGACGGGACTTACGGTCTGCAATATTTGTTACCGTACAGGTATTTATTACGTAAACATCAGCACCTGGTTCAAAAGGTACAATTTCATACCCTGCCTGTTCCAGAAGCTGCTGCATAGCTTCCAGCTCATAAGAGTTTACTTTACATCCAAGATTGTGTAATGCAACCTTTTTTTTCATTTTTTCCTCCAAAACTAGTACTGTCCACACCATGCAGGATAATTTCTCCGCGGTGCACAGAATTCATGCAAATACGTGATTTCGTGCCGCACTTCCCGGATCTTCTGTAAATTTCATTCACGAAAAGCATCCCGCGGAATATTACCAGTACACAGTAATGTTGTAAATTTTTTATACATTTTCACTAATTCTGCTGCCATTTTTTCTCTTTTTTCACCTTGACTTTTATCCTGCCTACAGGTAATATGAGTACTGTAAAGCAAACTACTAACAATCCAAGGGAGGTTATATCACAATGAAAACAGCAAAAATCTCACTTAACTCTATTGATAAAGTGAAAGCATTTGTAAACGAGATCAGCAAATTTGACTGCGACTTCGACCTGGTATCCGGAAGATATGTGATTGACGCTAAATCTATCATGGGTATCTTCAGCCTGGATTTATCCAAACCGATCGACCTCAATATCCATGCTGACGGAGCTGCTCTTGACAGCGTTATGGAAATCATCGACAAATATACAGTTGAATAATTAAATATTCGATTGTCAGAGGAACTGTTCACAGTTCCTCTTTTTGTTTTTTCGATGACTTCATGCAGTCTCTGAGTGCTTTTCCACTTTTTTACTGGATTTCAATCACTTCTGCAGTGCTAAGTGCCGCTTCCATCAGTTCATCAATTTTCTCAGCCAGTTTCTCCTCTGACTTGCGGATCACATTCAGATTCGGCTTTGTAACCGGATGCTTTGCGACAAAAATAGTACAGCAATCTTCATATGGAAGAACAGAAGTGTCATAAGTTCCAATCTCCCAGGAACGCTCTACAATTTCCTGTTTATCAAACCCAATCACCGGACGATATACCGGTAATGTACACACTTCATTCGTTGCTGCAAGACTCTGCAGGGTCTGGCTTGCAACCTGTCCAATGCTTTCACCGGTAATAAGTCCAAGACAGTTATCCTTCTTTGCAAAATGCTCTGCAATTCTCATCATATAACGACGCATAATGATAGTAAGCTCATCATGTGGACACTGATCGTAAATGTACAGCTGAATGTCTGTGAAATTTACTACATGAAGCCTGATCGGTCCACTGTATTTTGCCACCAGCTTCGCCAGGTCCACAACCTTCTGTTTCGCACGCTCGCTGGTATACGGCGGAGCATGGAAATAAACGGCTTCAATCTTAACTCCTCGCTTTGCGATCATATATCCGGCCACTGGGCTGTCAATTCCGCCGGAAAGAAGCAGCATTGCCTTTCCATTGGTTCCAACCGGCATTCCGCCAGGTCCCTTGATGCTCTTGGAATATACATAAATTTTCTCACGGATCTCAACAGAAACGGTAAGTTCAGGCTGATGTACATCCACCTTTGCCTCCGGAAAAGCATCCAGAATGCTTTCACCGATTCTTGCACTTACTTCCATGGAATTTACCGGATAGGACTTCTTTGCACGTCTTGTATATACCTTGAAGGTGCCGTGATAATCCGGATGTACATTCTTCATGTACTCCACAACGTCAGAGCGCATCTGCTCAAATCCTTTGTCCTCGTAGATCACTACCGGACAGATATAAACAATACCGAATACTGTTTTTAATGCAGCTACAGCCTCCTCAAAATCGTATTCCTCCGGACAGAATACATAAACACGGCCCTGCTCCTTCACAACGCGGTAATCGCCCTCTATCTTAGAAAGAGCAATATTCATCTGCTTCACAAGGGCATCTTCAAACAGATATCGATTTTTACCCTTGATAGCTATTTCTGCGTATTTTATTAAAAATGCGTGAAATATCATTTGATTTCCTCCTGTTTCTTTATGTTATGCGGCTGCCGGACTTTCCCCGGCGCTGCATTTCATTCTTCTTTTCCTCACTGCATCAGTGTCTGGAATATCTCCGAAGCATAGGCAGTACCTGCCCGATCACTTCCAATGCATAATCCACTTCTTCAAATGTATTTTCCTCTGAAAAACTGAATCTCAGCGTACTTTCTCTTTGGGCTGCTTCCATTCCCATTGCACTTAAGGTTCCGGCAGCTTTTCTTTTGTGGCTGGAGCAGGCGCTTCCGGCTGAAACATAAATGCCTTTTTCTTCCAGAGTATGAAGCAGCACTTCGCTTCTCACGCCCAGAAAGCTGGCGCTTAAGATCTGAGGTGCACCTTCTCTTATCTCCATTCCGTTGAGACGAACATCAGGAAGTTTCAGAAAACCTTCTGCAAGGCGTTCCTTCAGCTGATACATATGCTCAATTTTCTTATCAAAATCCGTGTAGACCATCTTTGCAGCAACACCCAGTCCTGCAATTCCAGGTACATTATCTGTACCGGACCGCATACCGGCCTGCTGGCCGCCGCCTAAGATCTGAGGCTGAATCCTGGCTTTCTCATTGATATATAAAAATCCTACACCTTTAGGCCCGTGAATCTTATGGCTGCTCACAGAGAGCATATCAATTCCTGCCTTTTTGGGATAAATACGGTATTTTCCAAATGCCTGGATCGCATCTACATGATACAGAGCCTTCGGGCTTTTCTCATGAACCAGTTTTGCAATCTCTTCTACTGGCATCACAGCACCAACCTCATTGTTTACATACATAGTAGATACCAGAATCGTATCCGGGCGCAAAGCTTTCTCTAACGCCTCCAGCTGAACCACACCCCTGTGATCTACAGGAACTATCGTCACCTCATATCCCATCTGTTCCAGGCGCTCTGCGGGCTGTCCTACAGCTGCATGCTCCACTGAGGTGGTGATAATATGGTTTCCGCTTCTTTTATTTGCATCCGCTCCGCCAAACAAGGCCAGATTATTTGACTCTGTTCCGCCAGAGGTAAAAATGATCTCTTTTTCATTTACCTTGAGAATTTTGGCAAGTGTCTGTGCAGCTTCACGGACATACTTTTCCGCTTCCACACCTTTTAAATGCATGGCAGAAGGGTTTCCAAAATCCTCTGTCATTGTTTTTACTACAATCTCTGCCACCTCAGGATAACATCTTGTGGTAGCGGAGTTATCAAAATATGCTTCCATTTCTTACTTTTCCTCTTTTTTCCAGAGCATGTTTAAAAAAGGCTATCTGCAAGAAGTACATCACAATTTGCGGAAGCTTTTGCCCGGATAAGGGCGTCGCAGCGGGCTGCGGCAGCCGAATTCGGGTGAAATATACCGCAAAGTGGGGCGTGCAGATTGCAGAAATGATTCTTCAAACAGACTCTGGCACGTCTTGCAGATTGCTAAAATATTTTTAAACAGACTCAAGCGTATACATCAGAATAGACAGCATGGTCATACCTGCTGTCTCTGTGCGCAGGATTCTTTTTCCCAGGGTCACCGGTTTCCCACCGGCTTCCATGGCATCTCTCACTTCTTCCTCCTCAAAGCCGCCCTCCGGGCCAATAAAAATTCCCACAGACTGTCCAGGCTGAATTGCCGACAGGATTTCCCGGGTCTCTTTCATACCTTGGGCAAGCTCATAAGGAATCAGAACCACATCCAGTCCTTTTGCAAAGGCAAGTGCTTCTTTCCAGCTCATTACATTTTTCACTTCCGGGATCAGCATACGCTTAGACTGCTTAGCTGCGCTCTCGGAAATCTGCTGCCATCTGGTAACCTTCTTCTGCGCTTTCTTTGCATCCAGCTTCACCACACATCTCCTTGTTTCAACTGGAACAACAGCGTAAGCGCCAAGCTCCACAGCCTTCTGAATGATCAGTTCCATTTTATCCCCTTTGGGAAGACCCTGGAACAAATAAATCCGGCTTGGGAGCTCATACTGGGATTCCTGAGCATAAAGGATATGAAGAACTGCGCTGTCCTCCTGAAATTCTTCTATGGTACAGTGATATTCCTTCTCACTGCCATCGCTGATCCACACATCCTCACCAATGCGCATGCGCAGAACATTTTTCATATGGTTCAGATCCGGGCCGGTAAGGGTGATCCTGTGTTCTTCCTCCAGGACCTGAAAAGGCTCCACAAAAAAGCGCTGCATAATTATTCCTTTCTGGCTGTGACAGATACCCATTCTCCCTGATGGGTTACCTCAACCAGCTGAAGCCCGGCGTCTTTCACTGCCTTTACCACTACTTCTTCTTTCACATCCAGGATTCCAGAGGTGATATAGTAAGCACCCTTTTTCATCTGATTTACGATAACCGGTGTGAGAGGCACCAGTACATCTGCCAGGATATTAGCCGTTACAATGTCATATTTCTCATATCCAACCGTGTCTTGAACTTCTTTATCATCAATGATGTTTCCAATGAGCATGTCAAAAGTCTCATCCTTAATATCGTTAGCCTCTTTATTGTCTGCCACTGCCGGAATTGCACAGGGATCAAGGTCAGTTCCCACAACATGAGCAGCGCCCAGCTTCAAAGCTACAATTCCAAGAATACCGCTTCCGGTTCCAACATCCAGCATCTGGGTGTCTTTTGTCACAAATTTCTTCAGCTGACGAATTACCAGCTGGGTTGTCTCGTGCATACCAGTTCCAAAAGCTGTACCTGGATCAATGTGAAGGATCATCTTATCTTTATCTTCTTCCTTCACTTCTTCCCAGGATGGAACAATAAGAATGTCATCTACATAGAACTGATGGAAATATTCCTTCCAGTTATTGATCCAGTCTTTGTCCTCTGTCTGGGATTCTGTGATGGTGCCTTCGCCGATATCCATGTATCCGCGTACTTCTTCAAGGACAGCACGTACTCTCTCGAGAACAGGCGCAGTTTCTGTGTCCTCTTCCAGATAAAAATTCAGATAGGCGATTCCATCATCCGCTGGACCTTCCGGCATAATATCCACAAACATCTGCTCTTTATCTGTCTCGGTAAGGGGCTGTTTGTCCTGAATCTCTACGCCCTCAACTCCAACGTCTGCAAGGGCAGAGATGATAACGTCTTCTGCTTCTGTTTTTGTTTTGATGGTAAAGCGATTCCACTTCATACTATTTCTCCAATCTTTTTATTGAAAGCTGTTTCTTCATAATCACAATATGGTATTTTTTAACATCTTTCGAAACGGTTGTTATCTGTTACTTTATTCTGATTTTTCAATTCACCTGACCAATTACTGTTTTTTTATGTCCATGTTACTTCTTTTTATGTGCAAAAACATGCACAACCCACTTATGTCGCTGCCCTTTCTGATAAAATCTCCAGAAAAACTCTACCAGAAGCAACGCCGCTGCTGCATCCACAATGTAATGCTGCTTCAGCACCTGGGTAGAGATAATGATCAGAATTGCAAATACCAGAGAAAATCTCTGATACCATTTCGGCACCTTCTCTGAGCCTTCCACACCTTTCCAGCACATCCAGCTCACATAGCAGTGGATAGAGGGAAACAAATTAGAAGGACTGTTCCCGCCATCCAGGGAATATACCAGAGCGAGAATCTTTTCCGAAAGGGTATTTCCTGGGATCTCCGGTCTTATATTGGTGGTCGGTATTAAAATAAAGCAGATAAAGCAAATAAAATGTATGGTCAGATCTGTGGCAACAAACCGGTAAAACATATCCTTACCACGCCTTGCCGCCAGCAAATACCCCACCGCCCAGAATGGAAATGCCAGAATATAAAACCACACAAATACAGGCAGTAAAGGAACTTCCCTGTCAAATGCCATCGTAAAATCAAAGTGATACCTGCCAGCTGTAAGCGCACTGCTTCCCCAGTAAATCAGACAATTCACTGCCATGATGGTCACAAGAGGTACAATAGACCACAGGGGGATATATCGGTTTAACAAATCTCTTTTCTTTGTTTTCAAGGCAAAACTCCTTTCCGGACTCTTGCGATGTTACTGCTCATTTCCTGACCAGCAGCACGGACAGTAACGTTGCGGCTACCCTTTAATATACAATAAGTAACAAAAAAAGAAAAGAGGATATCTCCCCTTTTCTTTATTCTTTTATGGAAAAACTGATTTTTTACTCTTCAAAGGTCTCTTTTAATTTGTCCATGAAGCTTTTTTTCTTCTTTTCGGACTTTTCTGTGCTATCGCCGGCACTGCCTGCAGGACGATTGCCGCATGCCTCGTCAAATTTGCGGAGAGCTTCTTTCGCGTCCTCATTCAGGTTGGTTGGTACCTGAACAACCAGAGTTACGTAGTGATCACCGCGAACATTCTTGTTTCGAAGGGACGGAACACCTTTTCCCTTCAGACGGATTCTGGTATCTGTCTGAGTTCCTGGTTTCACTTCATAGAGAACTTCTCCATCTACTGTATTCAGTTTGACTTCGCCGCCAAGCGCTGCCTGTGCATAAGTAATCGGTGCAGTAGAGTAAATATTCATATCCTGTCTCTGGAAAATCGGATGGCGTGCTACATTTACTTCTACCAGCAGATCGCCTCTCGGACCTCCATTTGTGCCAGGTTCACCTTTATCACGGATACGGATACTCTGACCATTGTCAATACCAGCTGGAATAGATACCTTAATTTTTTTGCGATTGGAAATGTAGCCGGTACCACGGCAATCCGGACATTTATCTTTGATAATTTTGCCAGTACCATGACAATCCGGACACACCTGAACGTTACGAACCATGCCAAACATGGACTGCTGGGTGTAAACGATCTGTCCTTCACCATTACATTTCGGACAGGTAACCGGTGAGGTACCAGCCTTAGCTCCAGAACCGTGACAGGAAGTACATTCATCTTTCAGAGTAATCTCAAGTTCTTTCTCACAGCCAAATACAGCATCCTCAAAGGTGATATTCACGCGTGCACGCAGGTTTGCACCCTTCATAGGTCCATTATTGGCACGTCTGCGGCTTCCGCCGCCTCCAAACAGATCTCCGAAAATATCTCCGAAGATATCACCCATGTCTGCGCCGGAGAAATCAAAGCCGCCGAAACCGCCTGCTCCGCCACCGCCGCCGTTTTCAAAAGCGGCATGACCAAACTGATCATACTGTCTTCTCTTGTCCGGGTCACTTAAGACGCTGTAAGCCTCTGTTGCCTCTTTGAATTTCGCTTCAGCTTCCTTATCTCCCGGATTTACGTCGGGATGATACTTCTTGGCAAGCTGACGATATGCTTTTTTTAATGTAGCGTCATCGGCGCTCTTATCAACGCCTAAGACTTCATAGTAATCTCTTTTATCAGCCATGATTTCTTTCTTTTCCTAACTTTTTGTATTTGGTTATCTTATGG
Organism: Ruminococcus sp. Marseille-P328; assembly: GCF_964249465.1. Classification (NCBI taxonomy): domain Bacteria; kingdom Bacillati; phylum Bacillota; class Clostridia; order Eubacteriales; family Oscillospiraceae; genus Ruminococcus; species Ruminococcus sp. Marseille-P328. The sequence goes on from NZ_CAXUBQ010000009.1 coordinate 56,597, forward strand.
AAGACGCCAGCGGCGCATTTCTGTAATATGTCTTTCACCACCACTGCCCGGTCATGAATCATGACCGGGCTGTAGTTTCATGTTCCGAAATATTGGAACTTATTATTCAATTAAACCTCTTTGTAGTCAGCATCTACAACATCATCGCCGTAACCAGCCTCGTTACCGCCCTGGGAAGCTCCTCCCATGTCCGGTCCAGGGCCTGCCTGACCAGCACCACCCTGTGGGTTCTGTGCTTCATACATCTTTGCGAAAAGCTTCTGAGCACTTTCCATCATCTTCTCCTGAGCAGCTTTGATCTCAGCGACCTGAGCATCTCCGATCTCATCTGTATTTGCATATTTAGCAAGGATATCTTTTAATGCATTTAAGTCAGCCTCTACGGAAGCTTTGTCATTTGCATCCAGTTTATCGCCTGCTTTTTTCAGTGCATTCTCAACCTGGAATACCATGGAGTCTGCATTGTTCTTTGTATCAATTGCCTCTTTACGTTTCTTATCCTGAGCTTCGAACTCAGCAGCTTCTTTAACAGCCTTGTCAATATCAGACTCGGACATGTTAGAACCAGCTGTGATTGTAATGTGCTGCTCTTTACCTGTTCCAAGATCCTTAGCAGATACATTTACGATACCGTTGGCATCAATATCGAATGTAACCTCGATCTGCGGAACACCACGACGTGCTGGCGGGATTCCATCCAGACGGAACTGTCCAAGGGACTTGTTGTCTTTCGCGAACTGACGCTCACCCTGTAATACATTGATATCTACAGCGGTCTGATTATCAGCTGCTGTGGAGAAAATCTGGCTCTTCTTGGTCGGGATTGTTGTATTTCTCTCGATCAGACGTGTTGCAATACCACCCATTGTCTCGATGGACAGGGAAAGTGGAGTAACATCAAGAAGAAGGATGTCACCTGCACCAGCCTCACCGGAAAGCTTACCACCCTGGATAGAAGCACCAAGTGCAACACACTCATCTGGGTTCAAGGCCTTGCTTGGCTCTTTGCCAGTTAACTGTCTTACTTTATCCTGTACAGCCGGGATACGTGTAGATCCACCAACCAGAAGCACCTGTCCAAGATCAGAAGCAGTAAGACCTGCATCAGAAAGTGCACGGCGAACCGGCTCTGCTGTTTTCTCAACAAGATCGTGTGTAAGTTCGTCAAATTTAGCTCTTGTAAGGTTCATATCAAAATGCTTCGGTCCTTCAGCTGTTGCTGTGATGAATGGCAGGTTGATATTGGTTGTTGTTGCGGAAGAAAGCTCTTTCTTAGCTTTCTCAGCAGCTTCTTTCAGTCTCTGAAGAGCCATCTTATCGTTGCTTAAGTCAACGCCCTCTGTTCTCTTGAACTCAGAAAGCATATAGTCTGTAATTCTCTGGTCAAAGTCATCACCACCAAGACGGTTGTTACCAGCTGTTGCCAGAACTTCGATAACTCCATCACCAATCTCAATAATGGAAACATCGAATGTACCACCACCAAGATCATAAACCATGATCTTCTGCTCTTTCTCATTGTCAAGACCATATGCAAGAGCTGCTGCTGTAGGCTCGTTGATAATACGTTTTACATCAAGGCCTGCAATCTTACCAGCATCCTTGGTTGCCTGACGCTGAGCATCATTGAAATATGCCGGAACAGTGATAACTGCTTCTGTAACAGACTCTCCAAGGTATCCTTCAGCGTCTTTTTTCAGTTTCTGAAGAATCATAGCGGAAATTTCCTGTGGGGAATATTTCTTATCATCAATTGTTACACGGTAATCTGTACCCATCTCTCTCTTGATGGAAGAGATTGTTTTCTCTGCGTTTGTTACTGCCTGGCGTTTTGCAGGCTCACCTACCAGACGCTCACCTGTCTTTGTGAATGCTACAACAGATGGTGTTGTTCTGGATCCTTCTGTATTTGCGATAACGGTTGGCTGTCCACCTTCCATAACAGCTACACAGCTGTTTGTTGTACCTAAATCAATACCAATGATTTTTCCCATGATAATTTTCCTCCTGTTTAAAAATTCATGGTTGCTGTCCATTACACGAACAGTAACATTTATACTTTGTTTTTAGAAAATGTCGATGAAGTTTAATTCTCCAAGCTGCTTTCTGTTAATTAGCAACTTTTACCATACTGTGTCTTACAACGAAATCCTTGTAAGTATATCCCTTCTGGAATTCCTCTACGACGATGTTCTCGCCAACGGATTCGTCCTCCACATGCATCACTGCATTATGCAGATTCGGATCAAATTCCTTACCTACAGCCTCGATTGGCTTCACACCCATCTCATCAAAAGCTGTCATCATCTGCCTGTAGATCATCTTCATGCCTTCTGCAAATGAATCATCCTCCGGTGCCTGTGCAAGACCTCTTTCGAAGTTATCCACGATCGGAAGCATTTTTTCAACGATGTCCCTGGCGCCGATGATGTACATGCTGGATTTCTCCTTCTCCGTTCTTTTACGGTAGTTATCGAATTCAGCCATGCTGCGCTTCAGTCTGTCTGTAAGCTCCTCGACCTGCTGTTCAAATTTATCTTTCTCTTTTTTCTTCTTACCGAAGAAAGAAGTTTTTGTCTTGGTTTCCGGTTCCTTCTGAGATTCGGTTCCCTGATCTGACTGCTCAGTTTCTTCTGTCTGTGCAGGTTCCTCGGAAGTCTCCTCTTCTGCTGTCTGGGCTGTATCTGCTGCCTCTTCTTCGCTTCCGTCTGTTACCGGAATGTCAACTGCTTCTTCCTGTACTTCGGCTTCTTTATTCATTTCTTCTGACACGCTTTCAACCGCCTTTCTAGGTTTTCTTATTTACCATTTCGTCAAGCTGGACTTTTAATTTCTTTAAGCTGTCCACTACATTCTCGTAATCCATTCGCTTGGGACCGATGATTCCAATAGTTCCACGCATTCCATCTCCCAGCTCATAAGTAGCTGTGACCACACTGCAGTCTTTCATGGTACGTACCGGAACTTCATCCCCGATGTATATCTGAACTCCTGTGTTCTCCGAGTCTCCCATTTCCTCACGGACCATATCCGCAAGTTCCTGCTTATCCTCGAAAGTAGAAATCAGCTCACTGGCTCTGGATGTATCTGCAAGCTCTGGATACTTAAATATGTTGGTCGCTCCCGACGTATATACTTTCATATCTTCTTCGTCCACGTGAATTGTAGCTGCAACTGCGTCCAGCACATCTGCAACCACACCACTGTGGCTACCCGCCTGTTCTTTTAATCTGGCAATCATGCCCAGATTAATATCCTGGATGGGTACGCCGTTCAGGTTCGTGTTAAGAAGAAGATTCAACTTCAGGATCGTCTGATCATCCATCTCCTCATCAATATTAATGATCTGGTTCCGAATGACATTACCCTCACATACAACTACGGCAATCAGCTGCCGCTCATTGACTCGTGAAAGCTGAATGAACTTCAGGGTGCTTCCCTTATACTGGGGAACCGCAACCATAGCCGCATAATTGGTATCCGTGGCAAGAACCTTCGCCACCTGCCTGAGCACCTTATCCATCTTATCTGATTTCTCAATCATCAGATCACGGATTTCTGCGATCTCGGCTTCCTTCTCCCTGGTAAGCTCATCTACATAAAGGCGATAGCCTTTATCTGATGGAATTCTTCCGGCTGAGGTGTGGGGCTGTACGATGTAGCCCATATCCGTCAGGTCGGACATCTCATTTCGGATAGTAGCAGAGCTGACATTCAGATCCGGATACTTGGAAATAGTTCTGGAGCCTACAGGCTCGCCTGTTTCCATATAAGTTTTGATGATTGCTTTCAGTATTTTCCGTTTGCGCTCATCTAATACTTCATCCATGAAATATCTGCTCCTTCCTGAAAAGCAGACGGTCAAACCTGATTCTGATTTCCGTCTGGCTTCTTCGAATTCCTTTTGTTAGCACTCATTATTTAGGAGTGCTAACATCTATGTTCTTAAGATACACCTCAGTATTCCTTTTGTCAATATTTTTTACAAATTTTTTTCATCTTTTTTGATAGTTTTTACCCTATACTTTACCATTCTGGCTAAATTCTCCTTACTGCAATACTTTTTTTGGACAGCAAGGATACTATCAGGTATCTGCCAACGCAGTCTTATGTTTGCTGCCGCATAAATGAAAAAGATGCCTTGAGAAAATTTTCCCTGGCATCTTCTTTCCTATATAGGAATACCGCCCATAGGCGACATGTCCGTTTTGTAACTGTTCAGCACCTTCACAGTTATATGTTTCGCAAAACAGCCCCTGCTGAATAGCAGCCTCTATTTTTTATAATTTTCCAGATAGTCAAGAACTGCTGTCGGCTCATCCAGAAAGACTACCAGATCCAGCACGGAAAAATCCATGAATTTCTCTTCTGCTGTGTACTCCAGCAATGCTTTCATCTTGTCATAATATCCGTCAATGTTATACAGCACAATTGGGCGGTCAATACGTTTCAGGCTTTTCAAGGTAAAAATCTCAAAAAATTCCTCGTAGGTACCAATTCCGCCAGGTGCTACGATCGTAGCATCTGATTTTTCTTCCAGAAGTTTTTTGCGCTCTCTCATATTCTCTGTGAAAATAAATTCCGTGCATTTCTCATACAGAACTCCAGGCTGGTCAAAAAATCGGGGAGCAATTCCAAGTATGTAACCATTTTCTGCTGCCACGCCTCTGGCTGCTGCTCCCATCATTCCGGTAGCCCCGCCGCCAAACACCAGACCGTGACCTCTTTTTCCCATTGCTCTTCCAAGCTCTTCTGTTTTTTCATAATAAATGTTTTTAAGCAGTGCACTTGAAGCGCCATATACACATATGTTCAATCTGTTATCCCCCTTATTTTTTCTTCTAAACACAGGTGCAGCCTACCTGCGGCAGCACCATATACGAAAGTCAGCTGGCATATCTTTTCCAGTCAGCTTCCGGCAGCCGCGCAAAACACCATATTTGCCACACCGCACAAAACCATCACCAGAATAGGATTCATTTTAAATTTTCTTAAAAGCACCAGTGCGGCAGTAAAGAACACCACCATTCGAATGCATATGTTTTCCCGAAACAGTTCCACTGCACCATTTATAAAAAAAGATGATACTAAAATGGTAACTCCTGCCTTGGCGATCATGGCCACAACCGCCGGGCGAAGGGATGTAAGAGTTCCCTGGAGAAGGGACATTTTCCGGTATTTCGTGTAAATATATGCCAGCAGGGTTACAATTATACAGGAGGGTAAAATACAGCCAAGAGTAGCCACCACTGCGCCGCCAGGACCCGCAATCCTGGTTCCTACAAAGGTTGCAGAATTTACTGCAATAGGGCCAGGAGTCATCTCTGCAATGGTCACAAGATTCGAAAAAGTTTCCATGGAAAGCCAGCCATGCATAGTCACTACCTGTTCCTGTATAAGAGGCATTGCTGCATATCCGCCCCCAAAGCTTAATGCACCGATCTGAAGGAAGCTGAAAAAGAGCTGAAGATAAATCATTTTTTGCTGCCCTCCTTCACAAGTGTACGCGCAAATCCAAATACAGCCACAATAAGTATTATATAAATAATGTTTACCTTCAGAAAATAGCTTACACAAAAACTGATGACCATAATAACCACATTTACCCAGTCTTTTGACTTCGCCACGTTTTTTCCCATGTCGTATACCACGGAAATGATCACAGCACCTACGCCGGCAGTCATACCTTTCAAAAGAGCTGCTATGTAATAATTAGAGCAGAATGCATCATAAAACAAGGAAATCAGAGACAGGATCACCATTGGCGGAATAATAGCCCCCAGAACCGACAGCAGCATTCCCGGTATTCCCCCAAGCTTGTATCCCACCACAATTGCTCCGTTTACTGCAATTGCTCCTGGAGATGACTGTGCGATTGCCACCAGATCCAGCATTTCTTCCTCATCGATCCAGTGATATTGATCCACAAATTTCTCTTTCAATAAAGTAACGATCACATATCCGCCGCCAAAAGTAAACGTACTAAGATATAACGAGGCAAAAAAAAGCTTCCTCAGCACATATCTTTTATTCTTTTGTTTTTCTTCCATTTCCGGCACTCCTAATAATTCTGCATGATTTCTGCGCATCGCGAAGCGTGTTACTGGTCAGGTCGTGAACAATCACGCTTTTCTTTTTTAAGATAACGCACTATAGGTATGTCTGTCAATTAAAGTTTTGGAATGCTTCTGCATTTCAGAGGGCAGAACAAATATTCGATTCTGCTGTACTTTTATAAAAAAGGATGCTATACTGAAAACAGTTAAAGCGTGTTTGATTTTATAAAAGAAAGGACTCATATGGATCATTTTGAATTACATTCCGAGTATAAACCAACCGGCGACCAGCCACAGGCTATTGAGAAACTGGTAAAGGGATTTAAAGAGGGAAATCAGTTTGAGACGCTGCTTGGTGTCACCGGCTCTGGTAAAACTTTTACTATGGCAAACGTTATTCAGGCGCTGAATAAGCCTACTCTGATCCTGGCCCATAATAAAACTCTGGCAGCACAGTTATACGGTGAGTTTAAGGAATTCTTCCCGGAGAATGCGGTGGAGTATTTTGTCTCCTATTACGATTATTACCAGCCAGAAGCATATGTGCCTTCTTCTGACACTTATATTGCCAAGGACTCTGCGATCAATGATGAAATTGACAAGCTCCGTCTTTCTGCCACTGCCGCCATGTCAGAGCGAAAAGATGTTATTATCATCTCTTCTGTGTCCTGTATCTATGGATTGGGTTCTCCTCAGGAATTTCAGGACATGATGATTTCCCTGCGTCCTGGCATGACTAAGGATCGTGATGAGGTTATCCGGGAGCTGATCGACATTCAGTACACCCGAAATGAAATGGACTTCCACCGAAGTACCTTCCGCGTTCGTGGCGACACTCTGGAGATTTTTCCGGCTAACAGCTCAGATACCGCTGTCAGAGTGGAGTTTTTCGGAGATGAGATTGACCGTATCTCTGAGATTGATGTGCTCACCGGAGAAATCAAATGCCAGCTTGCGCACATCGGTATTTTCCCTGCTTCCCATTATGTAGTACCAGCGGAGCAGATTCAGAAAGCAGCCATTGCCATTGAAGAGGAATTAAAAGAACGGGTAGACTACTTTAAAAGCGAAGACAAGCTTCTGGAAGCCCAGCGTATCTCCGAGCGTACCAACTTTGATATTGAAATGATGAAAGAAACCGGCTTCTGCTCCGGTATTGAGAACTATTCCCGTCATCTTTCCGGACTGGAGCCAGGGCAGCCACCTTATACTCTGCTGGATTATTTCGGGGATGATTTTCTTCTTATTATTGATGAGTCGCACAAGACAGTCCCACAGGTTGGCGCTATGTATGCTGGCGACCAGAACCGTAAACAGACATTGGTAGACTATGGTTTCCGTCTGCCCTCTGCCAAGGATAACCGCCCTCTGAGTTTTGAAGAATTTGAGAATAAACTTGACCAGGTTTTGTTTGTATCTGCTACCCCGGGAGATTATGAATACGACCATGAGCTTCTCCGCGCCGAGCAGATCATCCGTCCTACCGGTCTTCTGGATCCGAAAGTGGAGGTGCGCCCTGTAGAGGGACAGATAGACGACCTGATTTCTGAAATAACGAAAGAAACCTCCAGAAAAAACAAAGTGCTGATCACAACTCTCACCAAACGAATGGCCGAGGATCTTACCCAGTATATGAAAGATGTGGGAATCCGTGTCCGTTATCTTCATTCGGATATTGATACCCTGGAGCGTGCAGAAATCATCCGCGACATGCGTCTGGATGTATTTGATGTGCTTGTAGGCATTAACCTTCTGCGAGAAGGACTTGATATTCCTGAGATCACTCTGGTTGCTATTCTGGATGCAGACAAGGAGGGCTTCCTTCGTTCTGAGACTTCCCTGATCCAGACCATTGGCCGTGCTGCCCGAAACAGCGAAGGACACGTTATCATGTATGCAGACGTGATGACGGATTCCATGAGAAATGCCATTGAGGAAACCAACCGTCGCAGGGAACTCCAGGAAGCCTATAATAAGGAACATGGAATTACTCCTACTACTATTAAGAAGGCAGTCCGTGATCTGATTGCAGTTTCCAAGGCAGTTGCTGAAACTGAAGTGAAGCTGAAGAAGGATCCGGAATCCATGAGCAAAAAAGAGCTGAAGAACCTAATCTCCCAGTTGGAAAAACAGATGCGCCAGGCTGCTGCAGACTTGAACTTCGAGCAGGCAGCAGAGCTGCGTGACAAAATGATCGAATTGAAGAAAAATCTTGCAGATGCGGAAAAGTAATCCTTCGATTTCCCCATGCATTTTGCCAGTCAGATTTGGCACTATTTATCAGCTTCAAGAGAGCGCTTCACGATCTGATTAAAGCGTGTTTGAAGAGTGAAAAGCCTAATTTTCAGGCTCATCACCCTTGCATATCATAGAAGAATCTTATTTACAGACTTTTTCCCACAGTCTTTGTTTGAAAAGGATTTCTGTAAGATGTACGTCACAATTTACAGGATTCTCTGCCTGCAGCGGATCGCCTCCGGCCACATTTATATTTGCGCCGCAGTGCGATCCCGCCCGGCAGGGGGTTCCGTTAACCTTGATTATTCAGCAATTAATTTTTATTTATCTTCACTGAAAAATTTCTAAAATGCCCTTCCGCATTTTCTGAGAACATTCCGATATAAGTTCCGGTAAAACTCATGTACATAGTTCCTTCTGTAGCCAGCCCTGCAGTAGAACCGCTGCCCAGCTTCTCATAGTATTTTCCATCTTCGCTGTACCAGAAATCATATTCCAGAGGATTACCGATAATACGAAAATGAATATTTTCCCCAGAGGATACTACCTTCTCAGCTGTTCTTGCAAACATATCATGAATATGCCTGGAAAAACAAACCTTGTACTGTCCGCCCTCTCTGGTTAAGTAAATTTCATAATGATAAAATTGATTGTAGAATGTACCCAGTCCCACTCTTTTATTTAGACCTTTGACGTTGCTGTCTTGGGAAAACGGACAGGCATCTGAAAAATTTCCTTTCAAACTCACCACAACATCTGCCTCAACATCAAATTCCTTCTGCCTGATTCCGACCCATGTCGGAGTATCCGTGTCATTTAAAGTTACGCTTGTTCCTTTCAAAATAAGCCGTCTGGCAGCGGTATCACGCACATAATTTTCCATATGCGGAGTTCGAACCCAGTTATAATGCAGGCTGAATTTCTCTTCCGAAAAATCATCTGTAAAATCCCGGCATATCGGCTGCACCTGGTCGCCTGGAAGTGGTCCCTTCATTTCCAAAGCGATTCTGCCATCGTTTCCAACAACCGGCCAACCCTCTTTATCCCAGATTACAGGGCTTAAAAAGGTCTCTCTTCCAAGATGATGAAGTTTCAGACCTCGCTGCGGAGTGCAAGAAGGCCGGATTCCCAGACAAACCAGCCACCAGTTTCCATTCTGATCTACTTCCAGATCAGCATGTCCAGTGCAGGAAATAGAGCCATCCGGATTATCCCGGTGACTGAGAATCGGATTATGGGGACACGCCTCATACGGTCCAAATGGAGAATCTGCTCTTTGCATGGTAACCATATGTCCATATTCTGTGCCACCCTCTGCAAGAAGCAAATAATATTTTCCATTCAGCTTGTAAATATGAGGTCCCTCCGGACAGATTCCGCCGCATCCATGACTGATACATACACTTTCGGACAGCTTTTCTCCTGTGTATGGATTGATTTTACACATAAAAATTCCATCCCTGTCATCTTTATCTCTGGAAGTAGAGGCGAAGTAAACATCTTCACCATCAAACAGCAAAGTAGGATCAATCCCTCCCTGATCAATCCATACCGGCTTTGACCATTTCCCATAAATATCGCTGGTATGTACGATCAAATGCCCCTTATGTGACACATTGGTAGTGGTCATAAAAAACTCACCGTTATGGTAACAGAGCATCGGCGCATAAATTCCGCCTGACGGCCGAACACCGTCCAGATAAAGCTGCTCTTTATCTCTCAGACAGTAATTGATCAATTCCCAGTTCACAAGATTCTTACTGTGGTAAACCGGCACTCCGGGATAGAATTCAAAAGTTGAATTTACAAGATAAAAATCATCCCCGACTCTGCAAATCGACGGATCTGGATTGTAACCAGAAATAATGGGATTTTTGTATTTTTGTATTCTGATATCTGGCATATTTTTCCTCCTGACCTGCAAACCGACAAATGCGGTTCTCTTCATAAGATATCTATAGATTACTATGATTCAGAAAGAATAACAACCCTAAAAACTTTTGCTGTATTACAGGAAAAGTTGTATAAACGGCACTGCAAATATGGGAAAATGTGGGTATGCTCCGAACATTTTGGGGATAACCTCTTGAAAACCGGAATTCTATATGTTATACTGATGCCCGTTGAAAAGCCCAGAAAAATAAGGTCTTAAGCGGCTTTTCCGCCGATTCCCGGCGTAGGCCATATACCTTCCGGTATATGCCTCCGCGGCATTCGTCAAATGTCCATGCAAGCATGGCCGCTTGACTCATTGCAGCGCGAAAATGAATCGAGTGTTCGTGACCTTCCACTCGTAAAACAAAACTAAAGGAGACAAATGAATATGAAAAACAAGAGTACCCTGTTTCTGGTGCAGGCAGCGCTAATTGCGGCTGTCTATGTTGTACTGACACTGGTGTTTGCACCGTTTAGTTATGGAGAGATTCAGGTTCGAATTTCCGAAGCCCTGACCATTCTTCCATTCTTCACACCAGCTGCCATTCCTGGTCTTTTTGTAGGCTGTATCCTTGCCAACCTGCTTGGCGGTGCAATTCCTCTGGATATTGCATTCGGAAGCATCGCAACCCTCATCGGAGCTGTATTTACTTACAAACTTCGTAACAGCAACAAATGGCTGGCACCAGTTCCACCAATCGTAGCCAATGCAGTTCTGGTTCCATTCGTACTTCGTTACGGCTATTCCGTCAATCTTCCGATTCCACTTATGATGCTTACGGTAGGTGCCGGAGAGATCATTTCCTGCGGAATCTTTGGAATGGTACTTCTCACTGCACTTTCCAAGTACAAGAATACACTGTTTGGCAAACAGGCTGCTGCTAAATAATTTTTTTAATTTGCAAACCCGGGTAAGAGGTTTTTATGCTCCTCCTTACCCGGATTTTTTTCTCTATTTTTTCTTTTTTTCAAAAAAGTCTCTCATTTTCATTAATTTCATCATATATTTTATTGCGAATCCTCCCTGCATACTATATAATTAATTAATCTTTTATCAAATTAAAGAGGGAAAGAGGTAAAGAAACAAATGAAAAATTTATGGAACAAATGGACCGGGATTGCACTGGTGAAACGAATCGTCGTTGGTCTGATTCTTGGTGCCATCCTTGGAGTTGCAGCCCCCGGTGCAACCAGCATTGCCATCCTTGGCGATGTATTTGTAGGTGCTCTGAAAGCCATCGCACCCCTTCTGGTATTCTTTCTGGTTCTCAGTTCACTGTGCAACGCAGGAAAATCCCATGGCGGCGTTATCAAAACAGTAGTTGCCCTTTACATGTTCAGCACTGTACTGGCAGCTGTGATTGCCGTTTTCGCCAGCATGATTTTCCCTGTACACCTGACACTTACCAATGCAGCCGCAGACGCCAGTGCCCCACAGGGTATTGTGGAAGTCCTCAGCAACCTTCTTCTGAATATTGTTGCCAACCCGGTATCTTCCCTGGTGAATGCAAACTATGTAGGTATCCTTACCTGGGCCATCCTTCTTGGTCTTGCCCTTCGTACAGCAAATAACACCACAAAAAAAGTCCTTGCTGACATTGCAGACGGAATATCCCTGGTGGTCAGCTGGATCATCAACCTGGCACCCTTCGGAATCTTCGGTCTGGTATTTAACACCGTATCCACCAATGGATTAGACATTTTCACTACCTATGGAAGACTACTGTTGCTGTTGGTAGGCAGCATGCTTTTCATCTACTTTGTAACAAACCCGCTTCTGGTTTACTGGTGTATCCGAAAGAATCCATATCCGCTGATTCTGCACTGCCTAAAAAAAAGTGCCATCACCGCATTCTTCACCAGAAGTTCTGCTGCCAATATTCCAGTAAATATGAAAGCCTGTGAGGAGATGGGGCTCGACCGTGACACCTATTCCGTAACCATTCCTCTTGGTGCAACCATCAACATGGACGGAGCTGCTATCACCATCACCGTTATGACAATGGCAACTGCTTTTACCCTTGGAATCCACGTTGATATCCCAACAGCTATCATCCTCAGCCTTCTTGCAGCCCTTTCTGCATGTGGTGCTTCTGGTGTTGCCGGCGGATCCCTCCTTCTGATTCCTATGGCCTGCTCCCTTTTCGGAATTTCTGACGACATTTCCATGCAGGTTGTAGCCGTAGGCTTTATTATCGGAGTTATCCAGGACTCAGTTGAGACAGCCCTTAACTCATCTTCTGACCTGCTTCTCTCTGCTTCTGCAGAGTTCAGACAGTGGCGTCTGGAAGGAAAAGAGATTAAATTCTAACACCCAATAATGCTCTGGAAAATATGAGAAAATACTTTGCTTTTTTCTCCTTTTCCAGAGCGTGTTTGAAAAAGGCTCTCTGCAAAATGTGCATCACAATTTGTGGGAGATTTCTCTCAGCTTCTTCAATATCCTTTTCTCCATCCTGGAAATCTGAACCTGGGACATTCCCATTTTTTTTGCAACCTCTGTCTGTGTCATATCCTGAAAATACCGAAATACAATCAGTCTTTTCTCCTCTCCTTCCAATTTTTCCAGAATTTCCTCCAGAAAAATCCGGTTCAAAAGCTTTTCATGGCGATCCTCTTTTTCCGGAAGCCTGTCCACAAGCTGCAAATCCGTTCCATCTCCCTGATACACAATCTTGTAAATAGAATCCACCTCTGCAGCCGATTCCAGCGTCATCGCCAATTCTTCCATCGGCATATCCATAGCATCTGAAAGTTCTCTTAGATCCGGCTCACGGCCTAATTTTTTCTCCAGTTCCTCCCTCATTTTACAGATCTTATATTGATTCTCTTTTATGGAGCGGCTCACCTTCAGAATTCCATCATCCCTAAGAAACCGCTTAATCTCTCCAATGATCATTGGTACTGCATAAGTAGAAAACTTCACATCAAATTCAGGATTGAAATGATCTACAGCCTTCAAAAGCCCGATGCTTCCAATTTGAAAAAGGTCCTCCATTTCCACCCCTCTCCCCAGAAAACGCCTGGCAACACTATACACCAGTCCCATATTTTCCGAAAACAAAGTATCTCTTGCCTCTTTATCTCCCTGGTGAATGCGCCCAATGAGAGCAAGAGTGTGATCCATGCTTCCTCCTGATCAATTACCGATTTTTTTGCTCATATGCACACAGGTTCCTTTTCCAACCTGTGAGGTGACTTTAACCTCATCCATAAATGCTTCCATAAAAGTAAACCCCATTCCTGACCTGTCCTGATCAGCGCGGGTCGTATATAAGGGCTCCATTGCTTTTTCCACATCTGCAATCCCTATGCCATCATCCTCAATATCCAGATAAATTGTTCTCTCTTTTCTGACACACTTCATCCGTATCTTATGTACCTCGCCTTGATAGCCATGAATGATACAGTTGGTTACAGCCTCTGACACAGCCGTTTTCAAATCTGCTACTTCCTCCAGTGTGGGGTTCAGCTGGGTGCAAAATGCCGCAGCAGCTACCCTTGCCAACCCTTCATTCTCCGAACGGCTGTCAAAAATAATGGTCATTTCGTTGGAATTTCCCATCAGACTCCCCTCCCTTCCAGCTGCATCTCATTTTCTGTTCTTTCCAGTTCCAGAAATTTACTCACACCTGAAAGCCGCAGCAATTTTTCAATATATCCGCTTACATGGCAGGCCTTCATGCAGCCAGAACGCATCCCCAGAGCCCGGTATCTCCCCATGATCAAACCTACGCCCGAACTGTCCATAAAAACAGTATTTCCAAAGTCAAAACAAATGGTTCTGATATATATTTTTCCCATAATCCTGTCTGATTCTCTCCGGATCAGCTCAGAAGCCGGATGATCCAGTTCCTCAGGCAGTTTAATATTCAGACAGGTTCCCGTAGTTTCAAAAACAGGTTTCATAAATAAAATCCCCCTTTTTTACTCTATTTTGACCCTCTGCACAGGAAAAAGAAAAAGAGATGTGCAGGTCTATCCCGCACATCCCCGGTTCAGAGGTTTCTCATTATTGTAATTCAGAAATTTTTATTCATAATACTGAAAATCACCATTTTCATCATAATATCCGTTTTCGTCGCTGTAATCAGAATATCCGGATTCATCATACCCACTGTCACCAGATGCATTATTGTAAGAACTGTCATAACCAGAGGAATCCGTTTCAGAGCCTTCTGTTGTATTGTCAGTTCCATCATTGCTTTCGGAATCAGAGGAATCTTCGCTGCCCTCAGACTTACTGTCTTCCGTGATTCCAGACACACCAGTAGCTGAACAGATAGTATTATAAATTCCCATTACATCATCTCCCAGCTGATCTTCATAAACCTTCTGGATTTCCAACGCAGCTGCATCATACTCATTCTGTGTATAAGCTGCATACGCATTCAGAAGTGCCTGATAACTGGTGCTCTTCTTCTGCTCGGCATCAAGCTGCTGGGTGATTTCCTCTGCCACATCTCCGGATTCCTTCGCCTCACCCTGGGCTTTGGAAAGCTCCGCACCCTGGCTGACCAGAGACTCGCTGTACTTTACAATCTGTTGATTGGCTTCTCTGTAAATCCCCTGCTTGATAGCCGGAACTGCCAGAAACCAAAATGCAGCCGCACCTGCTGCCACACCCGCCATAAGTGTCACAAACAGTGAAATTCTGGAATTTTCCCTGTAAACTGCCGGCTGTACCACAGTACTTCTGGAAATCTCATCCGAACCTTCTGTCTTGCCCTTGGCACCAAAAAGTCCTTTTTTCTGTTTCTCAAGTCTGGTCGTTACACCGGTTCTCTCATCTACTTCACGAAGAAAACGTAATGTAGTTGTATTGGTCTTGTCAATACGAGCCGCCTTTTTTAAGGTTCTTCTTGCCTTGCCCCAGTCATGATTCTTCATATAGATCAGCGCCAGCAGATGATAACCTTTGATCAGCTTGGTATTCTGGTTCAGAATTTTGCGAAGCTGAATGGCAGCCATATCCTCATGGCCTTCCCTGCAAAGAGCCAGGGCATTATTATATTTTCTTATTGTCTCATTAATAGCATCCAGTTTATTCGAATTCGCCTGAAGACGATTAATATATTCATTCGCAATATTCCGGGTAGGCTGCAGATTCTTACTGATCACCCACTCGCTAAGAGCAGCAACCACCTCTCCCATTTCAAAATACACAAGACCCAGAAGATTTCTCGCCTGGATATTTCTCTTGTTAAAGGTAAGGCTCTGCTTCAGACAGTTAACGGCTCCTGAAAGGTCCCGGATACTGGCCTTCTCCAAGCCCTGATTGTAATAAAGTTTGGATAGATACTCCACCTTTTTCTGGATCAGGACGTTGCACCCGCAATGAGGACAGTAATCCAGATCCTTATCAGCCAGGAACGCGCCGCAATTCATACAGTTCATTAAGTATCTCCTATTCTATTTCATCCTGCGTCCGCTTTTGGACTCCCTGAGCATTTCCTGAAGAATGTCCAGAATATCCGTCAGCTCTCTATCGTAAATAGCCTCTTCCGCGTCTGTCACATCCAGACAGGGCTCAAATTTCTTCAGTTCCTCTTCGTAATCGATCATAAAATTCCTCCACAGACTTCTGAAAAATCAACCAGAAATCCCATGTTTTCTTTTTTCTGCAGACAATTTACTTTTTCAACAAGAGTGTCTTAATCTCTCCCACCAGGTAAAGAGAACCCACGCAGAACAGCATTCCGGCCTCTCCTTTGGCCTCGTGCGCCATATGAAAAGCTTCTTCAATATTATCAGAGTTTCCAACATCCTTACAGCCTTCTTTGCAAAAGATCTCTGCCAGCTCCGCAGACGGCACCTCACGGTATCCCCCAACCTCTGTGGTCACAACTTTACGGAATTTTATCCTGCTGCAAATTGTATGGATCATATCCTGGTAATCCTTATCATTCACAGCAGAAAATAAAAGTGTCAGCGGATACTCCTTCTGAAACCGCTCTGCAGTCTCCACAAACCTACGCACGCCATCCTCATTATGTGCACCATCCACGATCACGCCCGGCAAAATGGTCTCCATTCTGCCCTGCCATCTGGTATTTGCAATTCCTGCCTGCAGCTGTTCCATGGTCACCGGAATCCTGTCTTTCAGCACTTCCATAGTTGTAAGCGCCAGAGATGCGTTCATCACCTGATACCATGCAATAAAAGGAATATGGAACCTGGTATCCCCATAATAATCGTCCTCCAGGGAAAAATCAATGCCGTCTTTATTATTTCCCAGTACCTTTGCTCCAGCCTGAATTACTTTATAAGCCGGACTTCCAAGCTCCTTTGCCTTCGCAGCGATCACTTCTGCCGCATCCTTGTCATTTCCATCATAGATTACAGGAACTCCCGGAACAATGATTCCAGCCTTCTCCCCTGCAATCTCTCTTACCGTATTTCCCAAAAACTGCATATGATCCAGACTGATAGATGTGATCACGCAAGCCACAGGATTCTCTACCGCTGTAGTCGCATCCAGCCTTCCGCCAAGCCCGGTTTCCAAAGTCACATAGTCCACCCCTGCCTCTGCAAAGATCACCATTCCCATAAGAAACAGCATCTCAAAATAAGTAGGATGGTAACTACCTTCAGCCACAAGCTCGTCCGCCAGCACTTTCACTCTCTCAAAAGCTTTCAAAAAGGTGTCATCATCAATATTCACCTCATTGATCTGAAACCGCTCGTTGATCTTCACCAGATGGGGAGACGTAAACAGACCGCAGGAATACCCTGCCTCCCTGAGAATAGATGTGAGAAACGCACAGGTACTCCCCTTTCCATTCGTTCCCGCAACATGTATCACCTTAAACTTCTCCTGTGGATTCCCCAGTCTCCTCAAACATTCCTTCGTATGCTCCAGACTGTTCTTTTTGGTAAACTTCGGAGTCTCCTCAATATAAGCAACCGCTTCCTCGTAATTCATAATCTAAACCACCATTTATCTATCGTATTTCGTCCGTAACTTCTCATGCTCATAGTAAGCCTGGCAGAATACTGCCTTCTGAATCGTTACATTACTCTACCATTATATAATAGTCACACCAGAAGTCCACCCCTAATCGTAACTTTTTATCCGACAAACCTCGCACAGAAGAAATCAGAGAGGTTCCGAAAAAATCTCATACGGCAGAATTTGGGGTTAAAAAAGGAGAGGACACAGTCTGAGCTCCAGCGGAGCAAATTTGTCCTCTCCTTTCTTCGGTTTCAGCAAAATTCTGATGTTTTTAATTTTTTTTGGCCGCACACCGCGCTCAGAGCAGACCTGATGAGACCAGGTGCCCAGCCGGGAAACGTTCCTATCGGGAATTCACCTTCCACTGACTATCATACAATGCATAAACCGCTCTGTCAAAGCTCTTACTAAGAGCCTTCCTCGTCGAACTGTTACTTCTCTGTACAACTGCCAGTCTGTCAAAATCCGACAGCTCCGTACCCGAGATCACCAGCATGTTCGGACTTACATATGCCGTATCATACCACTCTCCATTCAGCTTCACCTGACTGGACGGGGTGAAATTCGTGCCTTGGATATAATAAGTCCAATCCGTATCCGACACTAACCGAATGGAATCTAAGGTCACATCATAAAGTCCCATCCGCATCTTCGTTCTCTCAAAAGGATTTTCTCCTCCATAAGCATATCGCTGACCGTACAGCACATCATACTGAAGAGTTTCCAGATCAACCTGATAATTCTTGGTATTTCTTCTTGCCTGATGATATTTCATGATCGTACCCTCATGAATACCAACTCTATCCAGAACCTCTGCTGCGATCTGATAAGAAGCCAAATTCTCATCCTTCTTGGTAAGTCCCATATTATCCCAGATTACATACTCCGTCTGGAAAAGATACTTATTTTTCAGATCCTCCACAGTCAGTCCCATAGTCGGCAGATGATCCCCATACATAACCAGGATCACATCCTCCGGATAGTCTGCCAGAGCATCTGTTAACTCTTTCACAAACTGATCCATCTCATGAATCTGATTCACATAGTACTCCCATTTACAATTCAGCTCATCCGTAGGAGAACCGGAAACTGTAATAGAAGGATTGTCCAGAATGGGCTCGCTTGGATAATCACCATGTCCCTGCACGGAAATGGTATACACATAATCCGGACTGTCAGTAGAATCCAGACACTTAATGATCTCATCCGTCAACACACTGTCTTTTACCCATCCAAGAGGATTCTGCAGGTTCTCATCTGCCATATACTCTTCAGAAGTAAAGGTGTCAAATCCCAGATTGGGGAAAACAGACCTTCTTCCATAGAAGTTGGCTTCATTATTATGTACCGCATGTGTAGAATACCCCAGATTTTTCAGAACATAGGGCACACTTTCGCAGGTAGTCTCCTTAAGAATACTCTTATAAGGATATTCACCTGGTCCAAAATAGTGAAGACTCATACCTGTAATGGTCTCAAATTCCGTATTTGCCGTACCAGCTCCAACAGAAGGAACCTTGTAATATCCGGAAGAATACTCTTTCATCAGCTTCCTGAAGTTCGGGATTGGATCTTCAGAAATATCCAGGTAATTTACCAGTGTCGGGTCAAAGAAAGACTCTAGCTGAAGGAACAGAATATTCGGTCTCTTTCCATCATCCTTGGTCTTTGGAAGATTGGACTCTGTCTTCTCGATCCGGTTAATCTCATCCTCAGAATAATCCCTC
Organism: Ruminococcus sp. Marseille-P328; assembly: GCF_964249465.1. Classification (NCBI taxonomy): domain Bacteria; kingdom Bacillati; phylum Bacillota; class Clostridia; order Eubacteriales; family Oscillospiraceae; genus Ruminococcus; species Ruminococcus sp. Marseille-P328. The sequence continues at coordinate 75,508 of NZ_CAXUBQ010000009.1, forward strand.
GGCTCACTGATGCCTGTATTAAAAATAGTAGTCGCCAGACAATAAGGATAACCATAATCCTCATAAGCAAACGCAATATTGCCAAAATAATTAGACAAAACCCTTTTTTCAAGAGCCAGCTGTGTCACGCCTCCAAAAGCCACAAAACCAGCAATTACCAGCGGAATCACATACCGGTACTTAATCTTCTGCTCATACTTCGGTCCCTTGACCAGTAGGATCAAAAGCCCCAGCACCACAATTCCGATCAAAATACATCCGATCACCACACCATAAAACGGCAGATATTTCTGCATGATTGCAATACCATCCGTCAGCATATGCAGATCCGGTCCGGTAAATGGTGTAACACGGTTCATCAGAAGAATACAGTTTACGATTCCCAGAAACAGCCAAAAAACGGAAACCACAACTCTCCAAAAGCACCGCCTGTGAAACAGATAAACGATCAGCATTGTAGTAAAAATAAACATCGTATTATAAGCAAATACCAACGGTTTTCCCGTCATATAATCCCAGGCCTCCACTACAGAATGGCGGCACAGTGCCTCTATAAGGAAATAGAGCACTGCGCACCAGAGTGCCTGGAGAATCAGGGAAATTTTATTGCAAAATTTGCTCAGCTTCATGCAAAATCTCCTTTTTATCTCTTAAGCTGCTCAAGCTGTGTTTCAACCTTATCTTTCATCTCTTTGTACTTCGCAAGCTTCTCCTTCTCTGCATCAACCTTGGCAGCAGGAGCCTTATTTACGAAATTTGGATTATTCAGCATTCCCTCACAGCGGGCGATTTCCTTAGTCAGTCTCTCCTGCTCCTTTGTCAGTCTCTCAAGTTCTTTTTCCTTGTCAACAAGGTCTTCCAGAGGCATATAAACAACTGCATTGGAAACAACAACAGAAACTGCATCCTCACCGATACCAGTCTTATCCTGCTGAACATGGATTTCTTTTGCAAAAGCAAGATTTGCAAAGGATTTCTTGCTGTTCTCATACATCTGACAGATAGCAGCATCTTTTCCAACAATGATCAGATGTGTTTTTCTGTTCTGCGGAACATTCATGCTGGTTCTTGTGTTACGGATGCCACGGACAACTTCCTGGAAACTTCCGATTGCAAGCTCAGCCTCAGGAGAATTCCACTCGTCCTTATATACCGGCCAGTCAGAGATCATTATGGACTCTTCCTCCGGAAGCAGTGTGCAATAAATTTCCTCTGTGATAAATGGCATAAACGGATGAAGCAGCTTCAGTCCCTGGGTCAGCGCTGTGCGAAGTGTCCAGAGAGCCTCGTTTGCCGCCTTTGGATCCTCTTCTGCCTTCCACAGACGAACCTTGGCGATCTCAATGTACCAGTCGCAAAGCTCATCCCACAGGAAATCATAGATCTTCTGAACCGCAATACCCAGCTCATATTTTTCCATATTGTCGGTTACTTCTTTGATCACATTGTTCAGTCTGGAAAGGATCCATTTGTCCTCAGCGCAAAGAGAACCAATCTCCGGCTCCGTTACATCCTTTCCTTCCAGATTCATAAGAACGAAACGAGAAGCATTCCAGATCTTATTTGCAAAGTTACGGCTGGATTCTACACGCTCCCAGTAGAAACGCATATCGTTTCCAGGTGCATTACCAGTCATCAGAGTAAGACGAAGAGCATCTGCGCCGTACTTGTCGATTACTTCCAGCGGGTCAATACCATTTCCAAGGGATTTACTCATCTTGCGGCCCTGGGAATCTCTTACCAGACCATGGATCAGTACATGATGGAACGGTGTCTTGCCAGTCTGCTCAAGAGCAGAGAATACCATACGGATAACCCAGAAGAAAATAATGTCATATCCGGTTACCAGCACGTCTGTTGGATAGAAGTACTCCAGTTCCGGTGTCTTGTCCGGCCAGCCAAGTGTGGAGAATGGCCACAGAGCAGAGCTGAACCAGGTATCCAGAGTATCCTCGTCCTGATGAAGATGTGTGCATCCGCATTTCGGACATTTTTCCGGCATTTCTCTTGCAACTACAGTCTCACCGCACTCATCGCAGTAGTAAGCCGGGATTCTGTGTCCCCACCACAGCTGACGGGAAATACACCAGTCACGGATGTTCTCCAGCCAGTGAAGGTAAGTCTTGTCAAAACGCTCCGGGACGAATTTCAGATTTCCATCCTCAAGAGTCTTGATAGCAGCTTTTGCCATTTCATCCATCTTTACAAACCACTGAGGCTTGATCATCGGCTCTACAGTTGCATGGCAGCGGTCATGAGTTCCAACGCTGTGATTGTGCGGAACAACCTTTACCAGAAGACCAAGCTTGTCCAGATCCTCTACCATGGCTTTTCTTGCTTCGTAACGATCCATGCTGGCGTATTTACCACCCAGCTCATTGATGGTAGCATCATCATTCATGATGTTAATTTCCGGAAGGTTGTGTCTCTTTCCAACCTCGAAATCGTTAGGGTCATGTGCCGGTGTGATCTTTACGCATCCGGTACCAAATTCTTTATCAACATACTCATCGGCAATAACCGGGATCTCTCTGTCTGTGAGAGGAAGCTTCAGCATTTTGCCAACAATGTCTTTGTAACGGTCATCATCCGGGTTTACTGCAACTGCAGTATCTCCAAGAAGTGTTTCCGGACGTGTTGTTGCAATTTCCACGAATTTTCCTTCTTCTCCAACAACCGGGTAATTGATGTGCCAGAAAAATCCGTCCTGATCCTCATGCTCAACCTCTGCATCGGAAATGGAAGTCTGGCATACCGGACACCAGTTGATGATACGGGAACCTTTGTAGATGTAGCCTTTTTCATATAACTTGATGAAGACTTCCTGTACAGCCTTGGAGCATCCCTCATCCATGGTGAAGCGTTCTCGCTCCCAGTCTGCAGAAGCACCAAGCTTCTTCAGCTGGTTGATAATTTTTCCGCCGTACTCTTCTTTCCACTCCCAGGCATATTCCAGGAATTTCTCACGACCGATTTCTGCCTTGTCGATGCCTTCTTTTTTCAGTTTCTCAGTAACCTTAACCTCTGTAGCAATAGCTGCATGGTCAGTTCCCGGCTGCCACAGTGCTTCGTAGCCCTGCATTCTCTTGAAACGGATGAGAATGTCCTGCATAGTTTCATCAAGTGCATGTCCCATATGCAGCTGTCCGGTTACGTTTGGCGGCGGCATAACAATGGTAAATGGTTTCTTATCCGGGTTTACTTTTGCATGAAAATATCCGTTGTCCATCCATTTCTGGTAAAGACGTTCCTCGATTCCTTTTGGATCGTAGGTCTTTGCAAGTTCTTTGCTCATAATTTTCCTCCTAAAAAAAGAGCCCCTCACACAATTGTGTGAAGGGCGAAATTAACGCGGTACCACCTTCATTATGTGCAAAATGCAAAGTACTGTTTCCCTGAATTCATTTACAGTCTTCGCTCTGTTGTACACATATCTCTTTCCTGTAACGCTGGAATTGCGTGAAAACTTACTGCAGATATCACTGCCTGTTCAGTTTCCCGGCTCAGAAGCTACCTTCAGTGAATGCGGATCTCGAAATGTCTTCCACCACAGTTATCCCTGGACATTTCTCTCTGGGAGGGCATTTACTTACTCCTCTTCTTCAACGCTTTTCGCTGCAGCGGTCTGATCTCCTTGTAAATAGCCGGAAAAAGCCGCCACTTTTATGGATATAACTATAATTGCATTCTTCCGGCTTGTCAAGCTAATTTAAAAATTTCACAATTACAATAATTTTTATTCCACACTCTTTAAGGATTCCACCATATCAATGGTTTTCAGCTTAAAATGCATCACCCCATTCACCACAATGGAAAATATGCTTGTCAGAATTCCACTGTATAAAAAGCTCAGCGGCTTAATATTTCGTCCAAACATAACTGCATCTACCTCAACCGTAGTAATCACATACCTGTGAATGAGAATTCCAAACACTGCTCCAAACATAATTCCAAGCACTGTCAGGATCACGTTTTCCCGAAGCACATACTGGGAGACCTCTCCGTCATAGAAGCCAAGCACCTTCAAAGTTGCCAGTTCCCTCTGTCTTTCTGTAATATTGATATTATTCAGATTATACAATACCACAAAAGCCAGCATTCCTGCGGAAACGATCAGCACCAGGATCACCGCATCCAGAGTGCTCAGCATACGGTCAACCTGTGATGCCAGACTACTGGTATAACTGATGCTGAGAGCACCAGGATTAGCAAGGATCCGGGTTCCTGCCATTTCCAGATCATCCTTGCAGTCTTCCTGCATAGTAAACACAATGTTCTCATACTCCGGCATTTCCCCGAACGTCTGCTCATAAACCCTGGGCGTCATATAAAGGTAATGGCTCATATAATTCTCTGTGATCACAGCCACCCTCACCTTATATTCCTTATCTCCCTTTTTCAGGGGAATCATATCCCCCACCTTTAATCCCAGCAGGGATGCTGTTTTCTCGGAAATAGCAGCACCTTCGTCGGTAAGCTCATATGTTTCCCCGGTAATACGGTTCTTTAAGGTTACATCCCTTGCAAACTCACTCAGGCTCTCTGGCACAAACAGATAAATACTGATGTTGGAGCTGCCTTTCGGAGCACTGATCTTCGTCATCTGTACCCGATTGCAATGGGCGATTTGCTCATTTTCCTTCATGTATTCAAACAGCTCTGCATGTTCTTCCTCTGTAGCATCGCTGTCCTCAATCACCATTCCGTCATAATGCTGAAGCTCCCGGTACTGAATAGCGGCAATATCACTGATGGAATCCTGAATCCCAAAGCCAACCAGCATCAGTCCCATGCTTCCTGCAATTCCAAAGACCGTCATGATCAGGCGCTTCTTGTAACGGAAAAGATTTCGAATTGTGGACTTCCAGGAAAAGCTTAAATGCTTCCATATAAATGTGAGCCGCTCCAGCAATACCCGCTTGCCCTCTTTCGGAGCCGGTGGGCGCATAAGAGAGGCCGGTGTCTCCTGCAGCTCCTTTCCACTTGCAAAAAGAGTCGCTCCAACTGTACATACAACAGAGGCTGTGGAAGCGATCAATGCGAAGCCAGGCTGATAATCAATGGAAATGGTATTTGCCACATTGTGATACATAATCCCATAAGCAGTTATAATAATGTATGGAATGATTTTCTCTCCGATCAGCATTCCCAGCACACTGCCAAGAAGAGTTGCAAAAAATGCATAACAGATATATTTTGCTGCAATAGCAGACTTCTTATATCCCAATGCCTTCAAGGTACCGATCTGGGTTCGCTGCTCCTCCACCATACGAGTCATAGTGGTAAGACTGATCAATGCCGCTACCAGGAAAAAGATGACCGGGAAAACCTGACCGATGTTTCGAAGACGGTCTGCATTATCACCGTAATCCGTATATTCCGGAAGCTCCTCCCTATCTGTGACCATCCACTCCGGCATTTCCAGATCTTCCAGTTCCTTTTTCGCATCATCCAGCTTCTGCTGATTCTCGGCAATCTCATCCTCCGCATCTTTTTTGGCGTCTTCGTACTCTTTCTTTCCGTCTGCAAGGTCTTTCTCACCTTTTTTCAAGTCTTTAACCGCATCCTGAAGCTTTTTCTCATTGTCTGTAATCTCTTTTTCACCGTCTGCAAGCTTCTTCTCATTGTCTGCGATTTCTTTCTCACCATCGGCAAGCTTCGCCTCATTTTCTGCAATTTCTTGCTCTCCGGAAGTAAGCTTTGCCTCATTTTCCGCGATTTGCCGGGCACCGGAATTATACTGTTCCAGACCGGAAGCATACTGCGCTTCACTGTCATTCAGCTTTGCCACATTGGCATCCAATTCCGCCTGTCCGGCAGCCAGGGTCTCTGCATTGGAATCAATTTCTTTCTGGGCTTTATTCAGTTTTTTCTTTGCTGCCTTTAACTGCTTCTGACCTTTTTCCAGTTCCTGTTCCCCTGCCTCTATCTCAGCTTTCGAAGCAGCAAGAGTATTCTCCTGTTCCTGAATCTGAATCCATCCGGCGTCAATCTCTGCCTGACCTGCTGTTATCTGTTCCCGTCCAGCATTCAGCTCGCTTTCTTTCTGAGAAAGCTGGGAAAGTCCATCCTCGACTGCTGCAAGCCCGCTTTCCAACTCACTTCTGGTCGCTGCAAGCTGCTGCCGCTGACTCTCAATCTGCGCTTCACTTGCCTGAATCTGCTGGCTTACCGCCGCCTCCTGTTCTTCCAGTGCAGACACCTGAGCTGCCAGAATATCTATTTCCTCCTGGGAAGCATCCGGATTTTCCAGTGCTGCGTTGTAACTTGCGCGTACTATCTCAAGCTGACTCTGCAGCTCCGTCAGCTGAGCTTTTGCACTTTCCAAAGCACTTATTCCATCCTGAAGCTGTGCTTCTCCTGCTGATACCTGGGAAAGTCCATCTGTAATCTGCTGCTTCTGGGCATTTAACTGGGTTCTGGTACTTTCGATCTGCTGCTGTCCGGCAGTGATCTCCGCTTTTGACTGATCCAGTTCACTTTGCTTTGTTGTCAAAGTCTGCTTTGCGGCTTCTAACTGCTGCTCGCCTGCCTCAATCTGGGCTTTTCCATCTGCAAGTTTCGCTTTATTTTCATCTAAAGTCTTCTGATTTTCCTCTAATTCTGCCAGACCACTGGTTACCTGCTTCTGCGCGGAATCAAGCTGAGCCTGTCCGTCAGCAAGCTGGGCTTTTGCTGCATTTACCTGACTCCATCCATCATCCAGCTGGCTTCTGGCAGTGTCAAGCTGGCTTTTGCTGGAGGAAAGCTGACTCCTGGCAGATTCCAGCTGACTTTTTCCATCAGCAAGCTGCGCTTTTGCATCTTCTAACTGGTTTTTCCCATCAGTAAGCTCTGTCTTCGCATCTTCCAGCTGTTTTTTTCCATCGGCAAGCTCTGTTTTTGCGTCTTCTAACTGGGATTTTCCATCTTCATACTCTTTCCTGCCGTCTTCTAAATCCTTTTCACCTTTATCCAGCTCTTCTTTTGCGTCAGCAAGCTTTTCATCTGCCTCTTTTTTCCCATCGTCCAGCTTCTTCTGGGCATCATTGATTTTCTCCTGTGCATCCGCCTTCACAGCTGCAAGGCGGATCTGACAGCGATCATCTGCTATGTTTTCAACACGGTCTTTGATCTTGGCGATCAGATTCTCATAACCGTCTGTATAACTTGTAAGGCCCTTTGCACCATGAACGGTCACATAAATCTGCGTATAAATTTCCTGGTCAAAATCTTCTGGGAGCACATATCCAAATCCATTGACTTCACCAGTTCCAAGGGTGGTATTTCCTCTATTAAAGGAAATATAAAGAGGACTTCTTCCAGTTCCCACTACCGTATATTCTGTGGTCACAAGAACGGGGGAATCTCCTTCTTCACGCAAAGCCACCTTATCTCCTACCTTATATTCATTGGAAGAAGCAAATGTGCTATCCAGAAAAATCTCTCCACTTTTTTCCGGAAGGCGTCCCTCCTGCACATCCAGTTTATTCACTGTGTCATTTATGGATTCAATGTGAAGAACCTTCTGCTTCTGGCCTTCCCCGCACATCACATCGGTAGACCAGGCACCTTCTGCGGACTCGATGCCATCTATACTTTCTATGGAAGAAACATCATCAGATGTCAGGCCCATTGTGCCCACAACCTTGATATCCATCAGGCTGCTTTCGTCATAATAGGCATCTCCGGAATAGCGCATATCCGGCGAGGAAGCCTGAATACCGGAAAAGAAGGCCACTCCAAGAGCCACGATCAGAAGAATGGAGATAAACCTGGATTTGCTTTTTCGGATCTCCATCCAGAATTCTTTTCTTAATGCTTTCATCTCTCACCTACCACTCAATTTCTTCTACCGGGGTTGGGTGGGCATTCAAAGTCATCTGTGCCACCTTGCCGTTTTTTATTTTAATCACGCGATCTGCCATAGGCGTCAATGCAGAGTTATGAGTGATAACCACTACTGTCATCCCCTTCTGGCGGCACATATCCTGTAAAAGCTTGAGAATCGCCTTACCAGTCTGGTAATCCAGAGCGCCTGTTGGCTCATCGCAAAGGAGCATCTTCGGATTCTTGGCAAGAGCTCTTGCAATGGAAACTCTCTGCTGTTCACCGCCTGATAACTGGGCAGGAAAATTTCCAAGTCTGTCTTTCAGCCCCACCTCTTCCAAAACAGTTTTCGGATCCATGGGGTTCTTACAGATCTGTCCTGCCAGTTCTACGTTTTCCAAGGCTGTCAGATTGGGAACCAGATTATAAAACTGAAAAACAAATCCAATATCGTCCCTGCGGTAGCTGGTGAGCTGGCGGTTATTGTATTTCGCTATATTCCTTCCATCTACCCAGATCTGACCGCTGGTGGCAGTATCCATTCCGCCCAGAATATTCAGAACCGTAGTCTTGCCAGCACCACTGGGCCCTACGATCACGGCAAACTCGCCTTTAGCTATGTTAAAGCAGATCTCATCTACTGCGATTATTTTTACTTCTTTCGTTCCATAAATCTTAGAAACCTTTTCAAGGTGAATATAGTTTTCTGTGGTACCCTGCAATTTATCACACTCCTGTTTTTCAAATATATTTTAATTTTAGTATAGCATTGCAGGTTTTTTTGTTCAATCAGAGAAAGTATGAAATTTCTATAAAGATAACTATACGTTACTGGTCACGGAGTAAACAGTAACAACTATACCAATCGCGTAGGATATGAATTCAAGTGTGCAGTTATAAAAATTATAGTTATTTCAAAAACAGCCTCTGACTTTCCCAGTAAAAAAGTCAGAGGCTGTTTTTCTTTCCTGCTCATCAATTGCAGAATATATAATTACAATCTGCATATCCGTATTTCATAAGGCGTGGAGAATATACATACCAGTATTTATCTGAACTGGAATCAATTACTACCACAGTATCACCGGTATTCAGTTCACCAATCTCATTTGCCGCATCATATCCCATAGCGGATCGAAGAGCCAGATATCCGGTAGGCACTTTTACATACAAGGTAGCATATGCATTTCCACCCACCAGATAATCTTTGTTTACAAATCCATTGGTATCATATTTCGGGGAATACACATACCAGTACTGGGAATCACTTGTGTCCAGAAGCTGTACGGTATCGCCGGAATATAATTCCCCGATTTCATTGGAAGCATCATATGCCTTCATATTGCGAAGTGCCAGATAGCCCTTGGCTACACTGACCGTTCTTACTTCGCCAAAATAGCTGGAATCTGTATCCAGTCCCTCTTCTCTGTACAGGTACTCCTGGTTCACATATCCATAGCCGTCCAGTTTCGGGGAATACACATACCAGTACTGAGAATTGCTACTGTCGGAAACCCAGACGGTATCTCCCGAATAGAGCTCACCGATTTCATTAGATGCATCATATTCCGGTGCATTGCGAAGAGCCAGATATCCGGTGGAAACGCTTACGGTCCACATTGTATCATAGGAAGATACGGAAGATGTCACAGAATCCAGATAATCATTATTCACATATCCGAAATCGTCATACTTAGGAGAGTATACATACCAGTAACCAGTGGCGCCAGTGTAATCCATTACCTCCACCAGATCACCACTGTAAAGTTCTCCGATCTCATTACCGCTATTATAGGATGTATCTGTCCGAAGAGCCAGATATCCAGTAACAACATTCACACGGTAAGTATTACAGGAAGCCTCTGCCTCCTGCGTAGTTCCGGGAACTGAAAATGCAAGGGCTGCAGCTGCAAGAACAGGTATGCAAATCTTCTTCATTTTCGTCATAGAAAAATCCCCCTTCATATAGTCGTTGCTGTCCACCCCATGACCAGCAACATACAATTTTCTGAAAAAACACTTTTTTCATGTATTTATATATGAAAATTATAACGGATTAACCATGGCTTTTCAACTCCGTTTTTCTTATTATACACCACCTGACTCTGTTTTTTGTAATGCTTCATTTCCATCTTCTGTGCCATAATTGCGCAGCATAAAACTGTCCTCTACAGCTTCTTTCATATTGGTAGCGTCTGCATAATTATTATTCAGGATTAGCTTATCTAAACCATAGCAGGTCTGCCCTTTAATGTAATGATCAAATTCCAGTTTAAAGCTATACCGATCTGTATCGGGGTCACTTGCAATAGACGAAAGACTAGTACATCGCTTCGTAAATAACTATACCAATCACGTAGGATGTGGATTCGAGTGTGCAGGTATAAAAACGTAGGCGTAGCGGGCTACGCCGAGGCTTTTATACCTGTGCAATCGGATTCACAGACAAGTGAGTGGTATAGTTATTTCGAAAACGATGTACTAGTATTTCCCTTAGAGCGTATAAAAAAGCACTTATCAGAATTATTTTTTCAGACAACCGTAGCTGCCTGTCTTATCTTTCCCATTGAAATATTTCTTTGAAAATTCCTCCGCCGGACAGGGTTTGGAATAATAGTATCCCTGAAGCAATTCCGGCTTATAAGACTGGACAACGGAAAGGATTTCCTCATTCTCCACACCTTCCACACAAACCTTTATTCTGGTCTGCTTACTCAGATTCATAATATATTCCAGAATCGCCTGATCCATCTCATCATCCTGAATGGAACGGACAAAAGTATGATCGATCTTGATCCACTGTGGTTTCAGCTTGCGAAGCAATGCAATGGAAGAATACTCCGTGCCGAAATCATCCAGTGCCATATTGATCCCCATATTTTTAAAATATTCAAAATCATCCCGAAGGCCGTTGGGATCCGATACCTTACAGCTCTCTGTAAGCTCCAGGATCAGTTGCTTCTCCGGTGTGCCGGATTTTTCCACGATCCGTGTCACCATTTCTCTGAAGCCTTCCTGAAGTATCTGGATATAAGAAACATTCACGGAAATTACAAAATCAGGATTCTCCATGCGCCACAGTGCCGCCTGGGCAAGTGCCTTATTCAAAAGCCACTCTCCCACCTGTCGGATGGTTCCGTCTTCCTCCAGGATCGGAATAAATTCCATTGGGGAAACCAGGGTTCCATCTGGCAGATAAAAACGCATCAGAGTCTCAGCACCATAAACATCCTGAGTCTCTCCGTTCACCAGAGGCTGATATACCAGTGCAAACCCTCTGCAATTATTGGCAACAGACTCACGGAGCACTTCCTGCAGTCGGAATTTCTCCACCGTTTTTCTGTGCATTTGTCCGGAAAACTGCGCAATGCTGCCACGTCCCACTTTCTTTGCCTGCTCAAGGGCGTATTCCACATTTGCATGCAAAGTCTCGAAATCCTCTGCATCCTGCGGAAAAAAGGCCACTCCGCAAGAAATTGTCAACTGGATCTCCAGATTCATCTCCCTGGGGACTTCCACTGAAAATTTCTGCATTTCCTGGTAGATCCGTTCAAGTGCATTCTCGGATTTCTCAGTGGTAATACAATAGAATTTACCTCCTGGTCCTCGATAGAAAATAACGCCCTCCAGACTCTGACATTTCTGTCCCAAACGCTGCAGCACCTCATCTCCTACCAGATACCCAAGAATATCATTGATTCTCTGAAGTCTGTCCACATCAAAAAGAAGAACAGCACCTTCCATTCCATGACTGATAAATGCCGGAAGCTGCTTCTTCAGCTCATGAAACGTATATAAACCAGTGGGCTGGTCAAACTTGGCATTCACACCAAGATTCATCATCGTGCCAACAAAAAGGCCAAGGCTTCCATCCGCATTCCGCTCCACAATTCCCTGGCACCTTACCCATACATATTTCCCATATTTATTTAAAGCCCGGTATTCACAATTATGCCGGTTGCTTTTCCCCTCAAAAATGCGACCGATATCCTCCAGAAAAATATGCTGATCCGCAGGATGGATATGCTGTACCCATTCCTTCGCCGTATTCTCTATAAATTCTCCCGGCAGATTGAAGTAATCCACACTTGGCTTAGACCATCTGGAAAAATCGCGTTCCAGGTCGGCTATATAAATGTACATATTATCTGAAGTCTGAGACAGAGCATCAAATATATGGCTGTCAAAATTAGAGATATCTATCACACAAAACCACTACCTTCCCTTTTCCCCTAATACATCAATATTTTACCATACTTTGCACAATTCTGTCTACAAATTTTGACAATTCTGCACATAAAATGTTAATAAAGTATAAAAAGAAGAATAAATAATACAAACATTTTTATGATAATCTGTAACCATTACGCGGATGCCAGAGCCTGTCTGAAAAATCATTCCCCCAATCTGCACGCCCCGCTTTGCGGTATATTTTGCCCGAATTCGACTGTTACAGCCCCCAAAAAAGGTACCATATCTCCCATTTCAGGAGATATGGTACCTTTTACATAAATGAAGCTCTTTTTTAATCATTTTACTGCTTCAAATGCTGCATCCAGAGCTGCGATCAGGTCTTCCACTTTCTCAATACCGATGGAAAGACGGATTGTGTTTGGTTTGATGCCCTGGTCAAGAAGCTCTTCCTCTGTGCACTGGCTGTGTGTGGTTGTTGCAGGATGGATCACAAGGGATTTTACATCTGCAACATTTGCAAGCAATGAGAAGATTGCAAGGTTATCAATAAACTTCTGAGCGGTCTGTGCATCACCCTTGATCTCAAATGTAAAGATGGAACCGCCGCCGTTTGGAAGGTATTTCTTATAAAGATAATGACTTGGCTCACTCTCCAGTGATGGATGATGAACAGCTTCTACCTGTGGATGTTTAGACAGGTAATCTACGATTTTCAGGGCGTTGCTTACGTGACGCTCCACTCTTAAGGAAAGAGTTTCCAGTCCCTGTAAGAACAAAAATGCATGGAATGGAGAAAGGGTAGCTCCTGTATCACGAAGGATGATTGCACGAATATAAGTTACAAATGCTGCCGGAGCGGTTGCCTCTGCAAAGGAAATTCCATGATAGCTTGGGTTCGGCTCAGAAATCCACGGGAATTTGCCGGATGCTTTCCAGTCGAAGTTGCCGCTGTCTACGATCACGCCACCGATTGCAGTTCCATGGCCTCCGATGAATTTGGTTGCGGAATGAACGACGATATCTGCACCATACTCAATCGGGCGAACCAGGTAAGGAGTTGCAAATGTAGAATCAACTACAAGAGGAATGTTATGTTTGTGCGCAATTTTTGCAACTTCTTCAATATCAATCAGGTTGGAGTTCGGATTTCCAAGGGTCTCAATAAAGATTGCTTTTGTGTTTTCCTGGATTGCAGCTTCGAAAGAGCCTTCTGCATCCGGATCTACAAATGTTGCGGTGATGCCGCTGGTCTGCGGAAGAGTATGTGCCAGAAGGTTGTATGTTCCGCCGTAGATGGTCTTGGAAGCTACAATGTGCTCACCTGTTTTTGCAAGTGCCTGGAATGTATAATTGATAGCTGCTGCACCGGAAGCAACTGCAAGCGCTGCAACTCCGCCTTCAAGAGCAGCAATTCTCTGCTCGAAAACATCCTCTGTAGGGTTGGTAAGTCTTCCATAAATATTTCCGGCATCGCGAAGTCCGAAACGGTCAGCTGCATGCTGTGAGTTATGGAATACATAAGATGTAGAAGCGTAGATTGGAACAGCTCTTGCATCTGTTACTGGATCTGCTTTCTCCTGTCCAATGTGTAACTGTTTTGTTTCAAATCCCCAGTTTTTAGAATCTCTGATATCTGCCATTTTTCTTTCCTCCGTATGTTTACTATTTTTCATCATTTTTTGTTAATGTTAGTTTTGTTATTGTTTTTGATGTTTTTCTTTGCTGTTGCTTTGTTTTTGTTGATGAATGCATAGTAACATACTGGGGATTATCTGTCTAATATGTAAAAATAATATCTGGTTATAGGTTCATTCTATAACCAGGTATTTGGGGAATTTTTCTTTGCATATTTCTTTACACTATTCAGAAACGCCTCATGTATCCTGTCATCCTCATCCAGTTCCGGATGAAATGCCAGTCCATACTGCTCTTTATACTTTACAGCTACAATATTTCCATCCACCTCAGCCAGTACTTCTGCGCCTTCTCCGCATTTCTCAATATAAGGGGCACGAATGAATGTCATGGGAACCTGACCGATTCCTTTCATTTCCCTAATGGTGTGAAAACTGCCAAGCTGTCTGCCGTAGGCATTTCTTTTTACTGTCACAGGCATGGTTCCGAAATACACATGCCCGTCATTAGAGAGGTGGTCAGCCAGAAGGATCACCCCCGCACAAGTGGCAAGCACCGGCATTCCAGCCTGGATTTTCTCTTTCAAAGGCTCAAACATTTCCAGCTCCCGAAGGAGTTTTCCCTGTACCGTACTCTCACCGCCTGGCAAAACCAGTCCGTCAAAGTCTCCATCCAGGTCTTCTTTTTTCCGCAGCTCCACGCACCGGGCACCCAGTTTTTCCAGTTTGCTCTTATGTTCTGCAAAAGCTCCCTGCACAGCAAGGATTCCGATTTTCATCTTATTTGCCCCTCTCTGCCATCAGAAGCTGGATTTCCTGCTCATTGATTCCGACCATAGCTTCACCAAGGTCTTCGGAAAGCTCTGCAAGCATTTTGGAATCCTGATAGTTGGTGACCGCTTTTACAATCGCTGCGGCACGCTTCTTTGGATCACCGGATTTGAAAATACCAGAGCCCACAAACACACCTTCTGCGCCAAGCTGCATCATAAGGGCCGCATCTGCAGGAGTCGCAACGCCGCCTGCTGCAAAGTTTACCACCGGAAGTCTTCCGTTTTTGTGTACATACTCAACCAGCTCATATGGCACACGCAGGTTCTTTGCTTCTTCAAAAAGCTCATCCTCACGCATAGAAACCACTTTCCCGATTTCGCTGTTCATCATGCGCATGTGGCGCACCGCCTGTACCACATCGCCGGTTCCCGGTTCGCCTTTTGTACGGATCATGGAAGCACCTTCTGCGATTCGCCTTAAAGCTTCCCCTAAATCTTTGGCTCCGCATACAAATGGCACTTTAAACTGACGCTTGTCAATATGGTAAACATCATCTGCCGGGGAAAGCACCTCGCTCTCATCAATATAATCAATCTCAATTGCTTCCAGGATCTGCGCTTCTACAAAATGTCCGATACGACATTTCGCCATAACCGGAATGGAGACTGCCTCCTGGATTCCTTTGATCATTTTGGGGTCGCTCATCCTGGAAACACCGCCTGCTGCACGAATATCTGCCGGAATCCTCTCCAGCGCCATAACCGCACAGGCACCTGCCTCCTCTGCGATTTTTGCCTGTTCCGGAGTGGTAACGTCCATGATCACTCCACCTTTTAACATCTGTGCAAGCTGTTTATTTAATGCATATCTTTCCTGGCTCATTTTGATTTCCTCCTGTATGTATTGTGCAGAAAAATTGTGGGGCACTGTTTTAACAGATCTCCATTTCTTCAACTGCCTTTTATTTGTCTGAAAGCATACAGGAATACTGTACCGTTATAAATATCCAATTTTTATATATTTCAAAATGACAGTTTGAATATTTTCTCTCAAACTGTCCTGCAGGACTTGTTTTTTTCCAGCAAAACCTTCAGTGCCCGGGCAATTTCTACCTCGTCTTCTGCTATCAGGATACGCATAATTTTCCTCCATTTTTTCTGAAAAGGAGACGCTTACGCGTCCCCCATTTTCCCGCCCCTCCTAGAGCCTTTTTCAAACACGCTCTAGCCTGATGGCAAGTTGCAGGGGCAAATAATATACTATTATTTTTTCGGTTTCTTTCGCGCCATTATGCCACCGATCCGGCCCGTTTCTTTGGCGGAGAGGCTTTTCCAGCCCCCTTCTAAGACTTTATCCAGAATGCCAAGTTCCTGAGCAATTTCATATTTTGTCTGTTCTTCAGGGGTAAGATTTCCGGATTTGTAAGCTTCTACTTCTTTGTCTTTGTTCATATGTCTATGCTCCTTTTTACAGTGTTTGGATGTATATAGGGAGTATGGACAAAATATAATACATTTATTCAAAGTGGATGCAATTTGACATGGCATATTCCACGCGAACCGTCGCAATATTCTGCCAAGCTGACTGTCAACTACAACTAAGCAGCTCGGCCCCCCCCGCAGCTAAGTTTTCGCAGGCAGTGGATCTTGTGCAATTCTTCTTATGCTTTCGGAATAATAATCGCTGCAATAATATATGCCCAGATTCCTGCGCCGCCGAAGCAGGTCAGGATTACCCAGGCCAGGCGGACCAGGGTTGGGTCAATATCGAAATACTCGGCAATTCCGCCGCACACACCACACAGCATACAGTTTACGGTTGATTTGTATAAACGCTTATTACTCATAATTGATTCCTCCGATCTGACATTTCTGTCTTATTTTTTTATCCATTACATAACTTTACACCAGAGCGTGTCTGAAAAGAGCTTTCTGCAAGATTTAGCTTTCTCCAGTAAACTCCACATCAATCTCGCCCATTCCGCATTCCAGCACCATATCTTTTCTGGCACCTTCATTGGAAATATTTTTCTCAATGCCAAGTCCACTGTACTCAGAATCCTCCAAATTAATCTCACCCATACCACAGGAAAGATCGTAATTATAGTCCTTCTCTTTTCCAGTTACTACCATGTCAATTTCACCAGCACCGCAGTCCGCATTCAGTTTCTGAATATCAAGCTGATCAATGTCGATGGTTCCGGCGCCAACCTGAAGATCACAATACGCTGCTGTGATATTTCCATAACCGCTAAATTCTCCAGCGCCAACTTCCATCGAAAGCTCCTGTACCTTTAAATCGCACTCCAGATCAATAGTACCCATGTCAACACCCAGGCTTACCGTATCAAAGTCTTTCCCGGAAGGAACAATGACTTTTATCTGTTTCTTCTTTTTTACATTGCCACTGCGGGTATCTGTAATCGTGATTTTCCCGGAAGTTTCCTTAACCACTACATCGTTCTTCGCATCATTTGCCACATTTACCCGAATCTTGTCACCATCGTATTCCTGGATAAGGAGCTCATCATACTTCAAACTGATTTCCAGATCACTGGCAAAATCCATATCCACAGTATTTCCATCTAAAGCATCCCAATCTATGTCAGAAGAATGATATTGGGCGTTTCCCAAATGGATCAGACCAGCCAGCGGATAATCATTATCCTGAAGCAGCTGTCCAGCCTGATCAAACACATTTCCGCCTGTTTCCACTGCTGCTACAGAAATTCCACCGATACAGAAACCAATTCCTGCCACTGCGAAAGCACCTGCTGCAATCAGCATTCCCTTTGTTCCTTTTTTCATGCCTGCTCCTCCTTCTTATTCCGATACACGATTTTCTGGAAAAAGTCTGTTACCTTACGAAGAATCCATGGGAAAATCGTGGAGCCCAGCCATCCTGTTAAAATGCAGAACAGAATTCCTGATGCAAACAAAAGACAGCCGATTCCCATTACCAGAAGTCCCACAGCAGTATTGGTAATCAAAGTTCCAATACCCACACTAATGCAGGCGCAAGCTGCTACGATAAATGCGAACGCCACAACTCCGGATACAAAAATCGCCAAAAACGGAAACAAGATCACCACCAGTAAAATACAGAACACGCCACTGGCTGCTGTAATGATAAATGGGGAAAGAAATACCAGGGCAATTAGGAGCAGGATAAATCTGCTGTTGCTTCCCTTCTCTTTCGGGCGATATCCCCTGTGGGTACGATCTGTTTTTCCTGCATGTTCCCCATCTCTTTGGTGAATCTCCGGCATATAAGAAGCCTTGTTTTCCCGCAAGTCCTCATATCCATTCTCTGTATACTGTGCATATTCCTCATTGCTTTCGTCAAGGTCTGCCTTTATTATGGCAGCCACTTTTCCGGGGCTTCCAAGCTCTCTGATCACGGAAGCCTCATTCTCAGGACCGGCTTCGTCAAAATAACTGTTGTAGTAAGCCAGCGCCTCCTGCTTTTCTGCTTCCGAAATATCAGACAGCAGCCTCTCTAGCTGTTTCATAAACTGCGCTCTGTCCATACCTGTTAATTCTCCTCCCTCATGTGGCCGCTGTCCGCATTTCTGCCAACGTCCTCAAACATACTGCCTATCTTGGTGGAATAATTCTTCCACTCGATCTTGTACAAATTCAGCTGTGCCTGCCCTTTCTCCGTCAGTTTATAATATCTGCGATTTCGTCCGGCATATGCCTGATCGTAGACTTCCAGGCAGTCATCCTTCTGCAGGCGGCGCAGCACTGGATAAAGTGTGGATTCTGAAATATCCAGAACTCCGCGTACATCCTGGGTGATCTTGTATCCGTAAGTACCTTCCGGCTCCTTGGACACAACCGCCAGGACAATAGCGTCCAGAAGTGCAGCTCCTGTGTTAAATACCATCTGATCACTCCAATCATATTATATAGTTCATCAATATTGTTTAATTAACAATACTATATGATATATAATATAGTTTTGTCAATACTATTTTTGAAAACAAATTTATATATTTCTATCATTTACACAAAAAAGGCGCAGCCAATGCCACGCCAATATTTCAACATATTTTCTTTCACTTCAAATAACTGATAAATTTCTCCGTCACAGGTGAAAGCCTTTTTTATCCTTCACTACAAGCCCAATTTTTTTCTTTTTCAACGCCTTCTATTGCTTTACCTGGCAGGCAATTTATAGATACTTGTGAGTAATTTTTTGCCTGTATTGGTCTCAAATACGCGCTCTCTGGCTGTTTCAACAGCATTCTCAGACATTTCACTTTCATCTGCATTTACAAGAAAATCAGCTTCCAGAAGAATGCGGTAATCCAGTCCGTCTACGTTTGTATAGGTGTGGTGATGGCTAACCAGATAGTTGATTCTCTCTTTCATTTCATCATCAATTTCCACATCCTTGAGGAAATTTTCTACCAGCTCAGGACTTTCTTTTTCCTGGTTGGAGCCGTTTGTATTACCATATTTTACGCGGCATACAGGGCAGGCAATGTCGTGGATCACGGCTGCGATTTCCAGAATTTCCTGCTTTCTTTCGGTTAAATTTTCCATCTCGCCAATCATTCTGGCATATGTATATACCTTCAGGAAATGGGCAATATCATGCTTGTTTCCATCGGAATATGCGATCATTTTTGCGATAACATTATTTATGGTTTGCTGTGTTTCTGTCATGTTTTTTCCTCCTCGTTTGCATTCAAAAAGCGGCAGAAATCATCTGGAAGGGGAGCTTCCAGAGTGATTATTTCATCTGTAAATGGGTGACAAAAAGTCAGCTTCCAGGCATGGAGCGCAGCTCTTTTGAAGCAGTCATTCCTATTATTAATTCTGCCTTCCATATTCTTTTTTTCTTTGCTGTTACTCATTTTCAAACACGCTCTAGGATTATACATCGTATCTCCCAGAAGAGGGTGACCTATCCCTGACATGTGAACCCGGATCTGATGGGTTCGTCCGGTTTCCAGCTGAAGCTCAACAAGAGTCACATTGCCGAAACTTTTTATGTTCTTATAATACGTAACTGCATTCCTGCTTCCTGGCAACAGTCCATCTGGAGAAATTGTCATTTTCATGGGATTTTCCGGATCCGGGGCAAGTGGTATAGCAATTTCTTTCCAGAATACAGAATCATTTGCTTCTGATAAATCTCCTTCTGCAAGCGCCAGATATTTCTTCTGCAGCTTTCCTTCTTCCCTCTGCTTCTGCAATCTGGCTGCCGCCACCTGGTTTCTGGCAAAAAGTAAAATCCCGGAGGTCTCTTTATCCAGACGTCCAATGGACCGAATGCGTGTTGTCTCATTTTTTTCACGAAAATAGGCTGCAAGCAGGTTAGAAATGCTGTCCTGATAATGGCTTCCGGATGGGTGCGTCACCATACCAGCCGGCTTGTTTACTACAAGTAAATCCTGGTCTTCATAAAGGATCTGAAGTTTCTGGGGTTTTAATCCGTCTTCCAGCTCTTGTCTTTCGAAATCCAATAATTGTTTTTTTCCTCGTTCTATGAAACTACTTGTATCTGGACACACCAGTTGCTTTGAATCAATCCCTTTCGCTTCCAGACATACCTGAAGCCGATCACCAGGCACTGCTATTTCCGTTACACGGCACTGTTTTCCATTTTTAAGGATACCTCCCGGCCTGAACTTTGCCTGACTGATCTGCCTCTTTGTAAGCCCTGCCTCAGCCCGCAAAACCTCTCCTACTTTTCCAGACTCTGTGATCCTTATCTCAAGATATCTTTCCATATCTGCATCCTTGATAGCTCCTGCCCATATCTTTGTCAAAATGAAATCTCCGCTGCTCAAAACACGAAGCTTGTTTAGCTTTATCACATAGTTTATCACAAAATGAAAGCTTATGAAATCCCCTATGATCTTAAAACAGTAAATAATAAACAAGCCGAAATACACATAGGTATTCGGCTTGCAAAATTTGTCATATATTTTTCAGGAAATTCTTTTTGTCCACGTCCCAGAGCGTGTTTGAAAAAGGCTTTCTGCAATCTGCACACTCGAATCCCCATCCTACGCGATTGGTATAGTTATTTACGAAACGATGTACTAGTTTTACCTGCTTATCAGTATTCCATCAGCCTTCCTGCCTCATCAATATAGAACACGTCATCCGGTCCTATATAATAGCTGTCGGAACCATCAAAGTACATTACATTTCCTTCCCCATCATACCAGTAATAAGTATCTCCCGGATCACTTTCCTCTACATAATCTTCATCAGGAATGTAGTCTCCGTATCCTTCACCATCGTCAGCTGTCTGGGCTTCGTAGGCGATAGAATCGGACTCTCGTAAAAAAGCTGCACCTGCATAAATATTTCCATATCCGGAAATCACAGGACTGAGCATCAGATCGCCATCTCCATCCAAAGTAACATCTGCCACATAGATTCCGCTGTCATTGACCAATTTCAGGGCAGTTGTGCCAAGTGTGGTAAAAGTACCGCTGTCAAAAAAATATCCCCCTGTTTTATCACTATTCAGGCTGTTGTAGATTTCCCAGGTTCCTTCTCCATAAAGCCGGATATTCATGGCATTTAAATCTCCATACTGGTACCAGCTGTCAAAATAAGAGATAAACATTTCCAGGCTCTCTCCTTCGGCACTTGGATCATAATCTTCCCCTTGAGTGAAAGTGGTTTCTGTATTTTCAACGCCCTCAATCTCCGTCAGCTCCAGAGAAGAAATGGCATCCCGGTATTCCTCCTCCATCTCCTCAGCAAAATCCGCTGAAACTCTGTAAGCATAAGCAAAGGTATTGGTATCCGTCTGGAAATACAGCATTTTCCATTTGCAGGTATCTTCATTTGCTCCGGTGGTAAATTCCAGTTCATATGCCGGATAAGTGAATTTCTCTGTATATTCCTGGTTCTGTACTGCTGTGAAATCCTTTATTTCCGATTCACTTACAAAGCCTGCAAACTGTTCCATATATTCCTCCGGGGTACCGATGAATTCATTGTCATTTAAAGCACTGCAGTTGACGATCACCGTCATACAGTCCTCTGTCATATCGGAATAGAAATACCCTCCTTCCCAACTGGAATTGTTATAAAGAGGGCGCAGTCCTGTATAGCGTTTATTTGACATGAGGACATAGCTTTTCTTTTCCGCGCTGTCTTCGTTTTCAGTCTGACCTTCCGAATTCTCTTCTGCCTGATCTTCCTCTGCTCTGGTAAAAACCGCAGCCCCGTCATTTCCCATATGAAGAGTATCCGCGGAGTCCAGATAAAATCCCTCCAGCCACATGCCCATGCGATTGTACATGTCATATCTGCCATTTCCGTCGTTGTATTCATCCACATATTCCAGATATCCCTGAACATCATCGCCTTCTCCGGTGTGATATACAAACAATCCGTCTGCACTTAAGGTAAGAGTTTCATCAGCCTGTGCATCTTCATTTTTCCATACACCGGAAAGTGCTGCATAGTCAGCTCCGTCCTCTACCTGAATCGTATCCTCGTTTTCTGCCATTACGCTGTAAATACCAGCTGAGGGAACAACTGCTGCACATAAAATAAACGCGATGACCGCTGTAACTATTTTTCTCTTCATACCATTTTCCTCCTGTCGAAATATGTTGTACCTTTACTATACGTTTTCTCTGACAAAAATAGTATTAACTTCCAGTTAGCTTTTCCCTTCCATCATCTCCAAAAGATACTTGCGCTTCACCCGGACATCCCCGGGAATCTGTAATTTGGAATAAATCTGATTGATGTACTGCTTCACAGTTCCCTCGGATAAAAACAGACTCTGGGCGATTTCTTTGTTGCTCATATGCTTCGCCATAAGCTCCGTAATCTCCAGCTCACGATCTGACAGTACTTTAAAGACCGGCGGATACGCCTCCTCTTTTTTTAACTGATCGCACCGCATTTCCCATTCTTTCCCCATTCTGGTGATCCTGAAAAGAAAATTTTCATTGATTCCGAAAAAGCTTCCCTTCAAAAGCTCCTCTATGTATGGATAATTCTCCACAAATGGCATAAGGATTCCATCTGGAAAAGCCTGGGAAAGTGATCTTCTCAAAAGTTCAAGCGCCTGTTCTGTTTTTCCCAGCTTCCAGTTGGCCGCAAGAAGCTGGATCTGCACATGAAGAGCCACCAGATCGTAGTGAAGAGCCTGACACATGGCAAGAATGGATTCGCTTCTTCCGATCACCTTCGAATATTCTCCCTGGGCAAGATAAACCTGATTCTCGATCATTTCCATCATCGGTCTCCCAGGTGCCAGAAAATTCACCGTAGAAAGCATATGCGCTCCAAAGAGAGCCGGAATCCGCTCCGTTTGTCCGGTAACTGTATAGTAATAGGCACAGGTGCTGTCAAAAATATTGACCCAGGTGGTATTATGCCCCTGCAGCAGTTCTTTTCGACGTTCTTCAAATGTATTTCTCATTTTTATGTCCATACAGATAGACAGCCTTTGTGCCAGAAAATCGCAGCAAAGTGCAATGCTCTCCTGCCCGTTTCCCTGAATCTGGGTATAAGCCTTTTCCAATGCTATATGGGCATCAACAAAATTTCCACGCATAAAGTGAGCCTCTGCGTTCATAATCGTTTCTGCACCCTGTCCGTGTCCGTTTGTGATCTTGTAATAATGAGGCATACACTGGTTCATCTCTTCCAGCTCTTTGTCAAGATCTCCGCTTTTCCTGTGAAACATCATAAGTACAGATGGGGAGCCAAACGTCCAGCCTCCGTCACTTCGGATACTGATGGCAGGTCTTGTCATCTTCTCGCTGGCACTGCGGTGAAACTGACTCATTCTCGAAATATCATTGTACATAAGAAAGCTCTGGATCAGGTCGCATTCACCCAGAAGATTTCCTCTCTCTTCCTCAGACAGCTTTGGATGTTCTCTGATGGATGCCAGAAGAAGTTCTTTCAGTTCCAGCATTTTGGGAATATTTTTCCAGTTAAACATGCATCTCATAAGAACCAGAATTGCAAGCGGATATTCTTTTAAAACGGAAACCGGACATCTGTTCAAAACTTCCAGAACCTCTTCCGGTTTTAGAGAAGCAAGTAAGATTCCGGCATCTTTTTGCACCACCCGGAGAATAGCTGCAAAATTCTGATTTCGCCGGTATGCTGACAGGGCATGGATATAGGCACCATGTTTTTCATACCATGCACCATATCTTTCATAGTAAAAAGCCTGTCTGGAATCATCCAGTGTTCTGAACGCACGAAACGCGCACTCTTTCATCATATGGTGAAAGCGGTAAGTCTGCCCGTCATTTAGGCAGGTGACAAAAGCATTCTGCCTGGTGAGCGTTTTCAGGATCTGGTGTACGTCTTCTCTTTTTGTAATAAATTCTGCCATCTCTTCCGTGAATTCATCTGCAAGCCCCATGGCACTTAAAAATTCTTTTCTGTCTTCTGGCAAAGGATTCAGCATGGAAGCGGAAAACATCTGGTAAATATCAGATGTTTTTCCTGGCAATTCTCTTGATTTTGAAAAAGAACACAAATTCAGGTAAACAGCTGCGAACCATCCTTCGCTGGATTTCAGAAGCTGCTCAAGCTGGCTGTCTGTCAGGCTGGTTCCGCAGCGGCGGATATAGGCTGACAGCTCCCCAGCGTTCAGACGCAGATCGTCTATTTCTATTCTGTGAAGTCTTCCTCCAAGTCTTACAATCCAGTCATCACTGATAAAATGATTTCGGCTTGCTACGATCAGATGCACATTTTCCGGAATCCTCCCTGCCATTCTGCACAGGAAAGTGGCCGCCCGGTCATCTTTTAACAGATGAAAGTCATCTATAAAAATATAACAATTTTCACATTTTTCCAGTTGATAGCATAGAATTTCCGTCAAGAATCCAGCGGAAGCTTCATCTTCCGGGCAATCGTAGTTTTCCAGAAAGTTAAGACCTGCGAAGGAAAATGCATTTTGCACACTTTTCCAGAAGATGGAAAGGTTTTGGGAGTAAATACTGATCCGGATCAGCAAAGCCTGACTGTCTTTCGCCAGTCTGGACAGATACCAGTTTACGGCGGTTGTCTTCCCATATCCCATAGGGGCTGTTATGGCAGTCAGTGCGCTGTTGGAAACAGGCTGCAGGGATTTTTGTAAACGTTCTGATATGTAAATGGAATTCAGGCTGATTTTTTCTTTAGGCATTTCATACCCTCACTCTCTTGTTTTATAAGTATATTGCTGTTTACACCGTTTCCGGAGTATGATTTGTAGGAATAATTTTTCAAACACGCTCTAATGATCATTCTATTTTTAATTATAGTGGAAAAGACAGGAAATTCCAATGGATTCTTTTGCTTATGTTTGACTTGTTCTTTTTCTTCCGCTATACTAAAATGTGTTTAAAAAATGCTTTCTGCAAGATGTGTTTCACTGTTTTCGTGAAATTTACGCAGTAAATCTGACACTCATATCATTCTATTTCAGTACTAAGGAGATTTTTCTATGGATTCAGATAAATTATCAGCTCTGCCTCAGGCTTTTCTTCATCGGATGGAGGATATGCTTGGGGATGATTTTGAACCTTTTCTGGCAGCTTATGAACAGCCGCGTACTTATGGGCTCCGGGTAAACACGGCAAAGATTTCCTGTGAGGAGTTTGAACAGATTGTGCCCTTTGAAGTGAAAAAAATCCCATGGGTTTCGAATGGTTATTTTTACAATGAGGATGTAAGGCCATCCCGGTGTGCTCTTTATCAGGCTGGACTTTATTATCTTCAGGAACCAAGTGCCATGACCCCCGCTTCCCGTATTCCGGTGGAGCCAGGAGAATATGTGCTGGATATGTGTGCAGCTCCTGGAGGAAAAGCAACTGCAGTTGGTTCCGCCCTAAAGGGTGAAGGACTTCTGGTTGCAAATGATATCAGCACTACCAGGGCAAGAGCACTGCTTCGAAACCTGGAACTGTTTGGGATTCCCAATCTTTTTGTTGCCAATGAAAAACCTGAAAAAATGGTAAAAAATTTTCCAGAATTTTTCCATAAGATCATTCTGGATGCACCTTGTTCCGGGGAGGGGATGTTCCGTAAGGAGGAAGCTCTTGCCAGGGACTGGACTCCTGAGAAGTCTGAGGAGCTTTCCAGAATTCAGAAACAGCTTTGTCTGAATGCGGCAGATATGCTGCAGCCGGGAGGACAGATGCTTTATTCTACTTGTACCTTTGCACCTTGTGAGGATGAGCAGATCATTTCCTGGCTTCTCAGGGAAAGGCCGGAGCTGTCTCTGATTTCTATGGAGGGTTATGAGGGCTTTTCCACCGGAAATCCTGAATGGGGAGATGGGAATCCACAACTGAAAAAATGTGTGCGCATTTTTCCCCATAAGATGCAGGGGGAGGGGCATTTTCTAGCCCTCTTGCAAAAGGAGGGAACGGCTGGACCTTCCGCTGGTACTTCTAAGACCAGTCGTCTGGCTGCAGATGTCCGGAAGTATATGGAAGAAATTTTCAGAGAAATCGGGTTGAAAACTTTAGATGGCCAGGAGTTTGACTGGAACCGGGTGGAGGTCCGGGCAGATAAAGTTTATTATCTGCCGTCTGTTTCCTATAATTTCAGAGGACTTACGTTTATTCGGAACGGACTTTATCTGGGAGATCTGAAGAAAAACCGGTTTGAACCGGCTCAGCCGCTTGCACTGGCTTTCCGGAAAAATGAAGCTGAAGCTGTGATTTCCCTTTCTGTGGATGATCCAAGACTGGAGCGGTATCTGAAAGGGGAAACTCTTACAATTGAGCCTGAGGAGGCTGCTCATTCTAAAGGATGGCATTTGCTTTGTGTGGAAGGGTATCCCCTTGGGTTTGGAAAACTTGTGAATGGGACATTGAAAAATAAGTATCCAGCGGGGTGGAGAGTGTAAGTTTGTCAAATTTTCGCTTTCCCTTCCGCCTGCGACGTGCGTGGATGTGGCGTGCCTGGTCTGAGGGCTTTGCGGAGGTTCCGAGAAAATCTTAGAGGACAGGATTTTGCGTTGAAGACATGAGAGGACACTGTCTGAGCTCCGAAGGAGCGAGTTTGGCCTCTCATGTCTTCGCTTTTAGCAAAATCCTGTTCTCTTAGATTTTCCGGGTTCTTCGCACAGTTCTCAGATCAGGCACGCCACATCCACGCACCTTCTGCGAACACAAGCAATCATCCTAACAATATCTCTTTTTTCAACGTAAAGGAATAAATATACTTCTCTTTCACCCTGCGCCCAGTCATTCTATGAAGTGCCTGAGCATAATCCTCCAGCTGAGTGTGATACAGATCAACCAGCTTCTGCTCTTCCCCCCTGCGCACACGATCCGTCTTGTAATCAACCAGCACAATCTCATTCCCTTCCAGAAAATAAGCGTCTATGATTCCCTGCACAAGCACACGTTCCTTGGGATCCCATGCCTCATCTATTTCAGCAGCACTTCTGGAAATGACAAAAGGCTGTTCCCTGAAAAGAAGCCCCGATAATGCAGCGACTTTCATTCTCTGCCCCAGTGCCCCATTCACAAAAGACTGAATATCTGAAATTCTGATACATTCTGCTTCTGCCTCAGACATTTTTTTGCTCTGAACCAATGCGTTGATCTGCTCTTTCAGCTGCTGTGCACTATCCGTTTTATTGTACTCAAGACATTCCATCACACGATGGTAAGCAGTACCTCTTGCCGAACCTGTGAACGCCTCTTCCGTTTCCTTCTTTTCCTCAATAAATCTTGGAACCAGCGGAACAATGTCCGGTTCGAAATATACAGCTTCTTCAATATCCGTATCTTCATGGTAACTCTTCTTTTTTAGATCCGATACGCTGACCTTCACCGGAATATCTTTACGATATTCATAAGGATATACAAATCCAAAACGCTTTTCCAGTTCCGCTTTGATTTCAGGATCCACGATTTTCTCACAATCCCAGTTATCCAGAATATCGTCTTCCATCTGCCCGACAGCCTGTTCCACCACTTCAGCCTCCGTTAAAGTCCGCGCTGTGATTCTTTTCACCTGAAACTCTGCCGGATCATCATAAAGCAGATTATCATGGGATGGCAGCAATCCAAACTCCTCAAAAAGTTCATCCATGCAGCGGTGCCTTGCAAGCGCAGGAAGCACATAATCCCAGTAAGTTTTTCCATTCAGTCTCGTTTCTGCCGGAAGAAGTTCCTGTTCATTTTCGCGGAATCTGTATAAAGAAAGCAGCCTTTTTTCCAGATTTCCTATTGTTCCAGTCATGATCAGTTTCTCCTTGGCACGCGTCAGGGCAACGTAAAGTACTCGGATTTCCTCCCCCAGAGTCTCTTCCAGAAGCTTACGGCGGATCACCTGCTTATACAGTGTTGACACAATCATCCGCCGGTCTGGCAAAATGGCGTCAGCGCCAAGACCGTAATCCGGATGAATCAGAAGTCTGGCGTTCAGATCCTGCATATTGAACTGTTTTCCCATACCGGCAAGGATTACAATCGGAAACTCGAGTCCCTTGCTCTTGTGGATCGTCATGATTTCCACGGAACCTTCTCCTGCGCCAGAAAGATTTACTTCGCCATAATCAACTTCATATTTTTGCAAATGTTCAATATATCGGACAAAATTAAATAAGCCTCTGTAACTGGTCTTCTCATAATCCATTGCCTTTTCCACCAGCATAGCGAGGTTGGCGCTCCGCTGTGCACCATTTGGCAGAGCTTTCGCATAATTACCATAGCCGGTTCTGCGGAGAATCTCAAGAATCAGCTCATGCACAGGAGTATACACCGCAAGATCACGCATTTCATTCAGCAGGACTATAAAACCATGTAATTTGTGGTAAAGAGTTCTTTCCTGCCCCTCATATTCTTCCAGGAAATTCAACACGCTGTCATACAGCATCCCCTTCGGATGTTCTTCCCGCAAAACGGCAAGCTCCTGGGTAGTACATCCCACCAGCGGCGACCTCAGCACACCCGTCAAAGGAATATCCTGAAGAGGATTATCGCAGACCTGCAGATAATTCAGAATCGTAACCACCTCAAGTGCTGAAAAATATCCCGTCTTTGAAGCGGCATACACAGGAATTCCGTGAGCAGAAAGTACCTCTGTAAAGGTTTCTGACCAGCCGGAAGCGGTGCGGAGAAGGATTACAATATCTCCGTATTTCGCAGGACGATATTCTTTGGTTTCTTTATCAAGTACCAGCTCTTTTCCCACAATTTCCTTAATTCTGTGGGAAATAGCAAGAGCCTCCAGTTCCCGGGCATCCTTTCCTTCCATCAGATCCTCCAGTTCTTCAGAATCCTTTTCTACCAGAAGAACTTCTGCAGGAAGAAAGCTTTCCTTGTTTCCTTCCGGAAACACAGCTCCAGGATAAAGAGCTGCGGCTTTATCGTAGGCAATTCCACCAAGATCTGTTCCCATAATCTGACGGAAAATAAAGTTTGCACTATCCAATACCTGAGACCGGCTGCGGAAATTTTTATGAAGATCGATTCGCTGTTCCGTACTGTCCGTTAAACTGTACTGTTCATACTTTTCCATAAAAAGCTCTGGTCTGGCAAGGCGGAACCGGTAAATGCTCTGCTTCACATCACCTACCATGAATATATTTTTTCTTCCATCTGCCCAGCCGGAAACACAGTTAGTGATCATTTCCTGTACCAGGTTACTGTCCTGGTACTCATCCACCATGACCTCGTCATATTTCAGGGAAAGTTCACGTGCTGCCGGACTCATGTGATAAATATACTTGCTCTCTCCAGTCCAATTACCGTCGTTTTCGCCATTTTCTTCCGCTGCATGAACCCTTTGAATCAGGATTTCCAGCGCAAAATGCTCCATGTCCGTAAAGTCCAGAATATTTTTTTCCCGCTTCTTCTCTCCATACATACGGATAAATTCCCTGGTAAGCTCCACCAGCATTTCTACAGGCTCCCGGCAGGTTTCCAGAAGCACTGGAAGTTCCTCCTCCTTTACGGAAAAATACCGTGTTCCAATATCCTTTAAAATATCCTTTGCATTTTCCCGAAGAGATTTTACCTGCTCTTTCAGCGTATCATCTACAGGATCTTTTGGTTTCTTTCTGGAAAGAGCGGCAAAAGCCGGTTTGCCAAGAAGCTCTCCTGCTCCGTCAAAATCACCGGCGGCGGCTTTCTCTTCTGCTTCACGAATGAGGATGAGATCACTTTGCAGTGCTTCATCATACAGGTATGGTCCTCCTGGCGCATTGCAAAAGCTTCTTGCCTGGGTAATCAGTTCCTTTGCCTGGCAAAGATCCTCCGTAATGTTTTTCCATAACAAATTCATCCATTCTGATGATTTTACAGAATCTAAATCCGTATTTCTATAACTATCTATGCATTCTTCCAGCCAGGTATCCGGATATGGATTGCTCATGGCAGCATTATACAGAGAATAAATCAGTTCTTTGATTCCATCATCTGTTTTGCCTGATGCGTAGCATTCGATAAAATACTTAAACTTTTTGTCATCTTTTATGTAATAGTTCTCCAGAAGCTCCTTCATCACGTCCTCTTTCAGAAGCTTCAATTCTCCCTCTTCTCCTGTCCGATAACCAGGATCCAGACCAATAAGATGGAAATAATTGCGGATCACATAAGCACAGAAGCCATCTATCGTGGTGATCTGCGCCGTATGGATCAAGGTAGTCTGGCGCTGCAGATGCTCATTATCCGGATTCTCACAGAGAGCATCCTCCAGGGCATTTGCAATTCGTTCCCGCATTTCCCCTGCTGCTGCTCTTGTGAATGTCATGATCAGCAGCCTGTCAATGTCAACGGGATGCTCCGGATCCATCACCTTTTTTAGAATTCGCTGCACAAGCACCGCAGTCTTTCCGGAACCAGCTGCTGCACTTACCAGAATATTCCGGTTTCTTAAATTAATAACCTGCTCCTGCTCTTTCGTCCAGTTCACTGCCATTATTCATCCACCTCCTTCACAAAAGCATCCCACAGCTCTTCATCTGTAAAGTTTTTCAGCCTGCGGAATTCATAGCCTGGAATGTCCATATCAAAACCGCATACGCCGCTGTAAGGACAGTAGGTACAGGCATTTTTCTTTCCCATCATATAAGGGGAAACCTGGGCATCTCCGGTCATAATGGACTGTCTGATATGAGAAATCTTTGTTTTTACATAACGGTTTAAAATATCAAACTGCTCTTTTGAGGCTACAGAAGAATTTTTCCGGAAGCTTCCGTCTTTGTTAAAGGATACGGGAATTGACACAAGGGAACTGTCCATTTTTTGTACCAGTTCTTTATCTTTCAGAACCAGTCCGTTCATCTTTAGTTCCTTCAGCACTTTTTCCTGGACAGTCTCTATATCTGCATCTATTTTTTCCTGAATCATAGGATCCTTGATATTGTAATAAAATACCCCTGCAGGAATCACATCTTTATCCTTATGCTTGTTTTGCTCTACGGTAAGGGCACCGTCCATGTAGATCATCAGCTGCAGCTGCAGACCATGATACAAAGAAACCAGATCAAAAGAAGTATTCCCGGTCTTATAATCAATGACCCGGACATACAGCTTCCCATCATCTGTCTCCATAGTATCCACGCGATCGATCCGACCGCCCTGAAAAACAACTTCCACACCTTCCGGCTCAAATTCCCCGGATTTCAGCTGTTTCTGAATTGCCCACACAGTTCTTCGTACCATTCGCTTGGTGCGCTGAATCATATATTCATTGCGTGCACTGCTTTTTAGAATGGTATTGCCATAATCTGCACTTATTTCATCTACCAGGCGGTCTGCCAGCGCATCCCGCTCTTCCTCAGAAAGCTCTGCCAGAGAAAGCTTTTCTTTGTTCACTTCCTTTATCAGAGACTCCAGCACCTTGTGCATAATATTTCCCATATCCATGGCGCGGAATTCATACTCTGCACGCTCCGTAAGTTTGAGACCATACTGGAGGAAATGGGCAAAAGCACAGGCAGAATAACGCTCCAGCCTGGTGGCACTGTAGGGCGACACCTCTCCATAGAGAACCTTTGCCACACTTTCGCTGATAATATCAGCAGGCTTTCTGGTTCTGGAAGCCTCCACCAGCTTCCTGGCCAAAGTCCTATATTTAGGACTTCTAAGATACCAGCTGTAAAGCTCGCTGTACAAAGGACTTCCCTGTCCCACAGCGCCCTCTCCAAGACCTTTCAGGAAGCATTCCAGACTGGTTCCCGGAAGCTCCATGGCGTTCAGGCTGAATTCCTCATCACCTGCATTTTTCACCTCCAGTCCGGGATATAGAGCCTGTATACTGTGGATCAGATATGCAGGACTTATAGGTTCTCCTTTTCCATTTGATAAACTGTAGGAAAGGCACAAATGCTCACTTGGCTTTGTCAGATTCAGATACAGATAAAAGCGCTGGGTGTTCATCAGCTCTTTCGGACCTGGTGCAAGCTCCATTCCCTCATCTGCAAAGAATTCTCTGTCCATCTGGGTCAAAATTCCGCCAGAGTCTGTATTTTTCGGAATATTCCCCTCGTTTACACCTACAAAAAACAATGCCTTTATTTCTTTCAGACGGGTTCTTTCCATATCTCCAACAAGGACCTGATCCATACTGGGCGGGATCAGCGCAACCTTTGACTTGGCAAAACCAGTTTCCAGAAGCTGGACAAATTCCGTTCTTGTAATTTCTTCCTCTCCAAGGATCTCTACCATGCGGTCAAGAAGTTCCATAACAATTCCGTATATCTGGGCGTATTCTTTTTCCAGAGCTTTTTCTCCTTTTTCTTTAAAGAAAAGCTCCTGTTTCTTTAGTTTTTTCTGTATTTCACAGCTTTCGATAAACTGATATAAACTATAACAATATTCACATACTTTTCTCTTTCCACTGGAAAATCCCTGAGCCAGGATCTCAGCCTCCCTCACAAATATTTCCCGGTATTCGTTCAGAACCTGAATATCCTCCGGATCCATGGTCCGGTAAACTCTCACCCACTTCTCGGACCACTTTTTGTAACCGTGGATTCCAAGGGCAAGCACATAATTCTCCAGCATATCCACCTGGTCCCTTCCAAGGCCGGACATATCACAGCGCAGATACCGGAAAACACTTTCGTAGGAAAAACCCTTTGTAACCATTTCAAGAGCAGCACGAATATATTCTATAAATGGGTTCATCAGAATGGTGTGCTTCTCATCCAGGAAATAAGGGATCCGGGATTCCTCGAATACCTGAGATGCAATACTTTTGTACGCCTCCAGATTTCCGGTAATCACAGCGATTT
The DNA here is from genome assembly GCF_964249465.1 of Ruminococcus sp. Marseille-P328. Classification (NCBI taxonomy): domain Bacteria; kingdom Bacillati; phylum Bacillota; class Clostridia; order Eubacteriales; family Oscillospiraceae; genus Ruminococcus; species Ruminococcus sp. Marseille-P328. Next base: position 108,123 of record NZ_CAXUBQ010000009.1, read on the forward strand.
CTCCGTATTTCAGATTTTTTTCACGGACCAGACGGCGTATTCTCCTGGCTGTCTCTTCCAGTTCTTTTACAGGGGATTCTGCTGCAAATATGCAGATTTCTTCCTGTTTCTTCTCATAGACAGATCTTCTGTAGCGGAAAAGATGCTTCTCCAGAAAGTCAAGGGAGGTGAAATTTCCAAAGCGGCCCTTTCTCTCATCTTTCAGAAGAATGGGATCATCCAGATTGCTAGTCAGACCGGACAATGTGTGGATCATTTTCCTGCTCATATAGAATAACTGATGTGGTTTTCCCATCTGTAAAGGATTTTCTCCGGCATCCATGGTGACAGTTACCAGAACCTTATCGCAGACATTTAAAAGTTCCCGGATCACGTTCATCTGCACCGGAGTAAAACCGGTGAAGCCATCCAGAAGGAGTACGGATTTTTTCAGTTTATCAGAAAAAGGAATGGCTTTTTTCAAAGCGTCCATCACGCCTTCGCCGGTCATATAATGACCTTCCAGATACTGAAGAAAGGCCTGATAAAGGACACCCACATCCTGCATTTTCATATGAAGAAGAGAGTCTTCCCCTGTTTTTCCCAGCATGTCCTGCAGTTCTTCTTCCCGGATATCATACTGCATAAATTCTGAAATCAGAGATTTCACTTCGTCCAGATAGCCCGGTTTGTTCATCTGGTTGCCAAGGTAGGGCAGATTTTTGCGATGCTGCTGCACCAGCTTCTGAAGAACCATACTTTTTCCAGTGTCATCCAGAAGCACTTCCATGGCACCGCCTGTCTCCTCGAAAATACGATAGGCAAGGCGCTGAAAGCTGAGCACATCGATATTCAGGATTCCCTTTCCGGGGTGCATTTCGACTACGTTTTTCTGTGTCTGCATGGTAAACTGTTCCGGGACGATAATATAGTACAGGTGCTGTGGATTTTCCATAGATTCCCGGATGATCTGTTCACATGCATAATGCGTCTTGCCAATACCGGAGCTGCCGATGATGAATTGTAGGGACACGTTTTTTCCTCCTTCTGCCAATTGTATGGAATAAAAAAGCCTATATCTGATAAAAAATCATTCTGTTTTATATTCTATCATATTTTCCATGCTTTGATAATAGGATAGAATAAGAAGATTAGAGCCTGGTTTTGCGGCCAGGATTATTTTTTTCATTATCAGTGCGATACAGGAGGCGCAGTCCATGAGTTCGAAAACCAGGATCATCGTGTTACATATGAAGGAAGTGGTATATACCATCGCCTTTCTGATTCTTGCTGTTCTTCTGGGAATCCTGATCTACTTTATGTTCGGGCCTGGAAAAAGCCAGACCACTTCTGCTGCTGGAGAGGGGCTTTATACGCCTGGCGTTTACCGCAGTTCCCTTACTTTGAATAAAAATACTTTTGACGTGGAAGTTACAGTAGATCAAAACAATATCCAGTCTATTGAGCTGGTAAATTTAAGTGAAAGCACCACTGCCATGTTTCCGCTGGTAAAGCCTTCTCTGGAGTCACTGGCCAGCCAGATTGTTGACAGCCAGTCCCTGGACGACTTGAAATATTCCACAGACAGGAAATATACGTCACAGCTGCTTATTTCTGCCATTGAAGATGCATTAAAAAAGGCGGAGAACCATGTAAGTTCTCCGCCGGCAGAGCAATAAACAAACCTAATTATTTCCCACCTTTACAGCTGCATGCTCCGCGAAATACAGCTGTAAAATACATGGAAAGCATACCGCACAATCGTTTTATACTTCAAGCTTCTCCAGAGCTTCCATCCATACCGCTGCGCTTGCATCACTTGGCATACGCAGGTCACCTCTTGGAGACAGCGCCACACTACCTACCTTCGGGCCGTCAGGAAGACAGGAGCGTTTGAACTGCTGGGCAAAAAATCTGCGGTAGAAGATTTTCAGCCATTTCAGAATCGTAGCCTTGTCATAAGTACCCTCAAAGGTACGGCAGGCAATGCGATAGATCTTATCCGGTTCAAAGCCTGCACGAAGCATATAATACAGATAAAAATCATGAAGTTCATAAGGACCAACCAAATCTTCTGTTTTCTGCGCGATCTTGCCGTCCTTAGGCGGCAGAAGCTCCGGACTTACCGGAGTATCCAGAATATCCAGAAGAACTTCTTCCAGCTCTTTCTCTCCGCAGGTATCTGCATAATAGCGGACAAGATGTCTTACAAGCGTTTTGGGAACAGAGGCATTTACACCATACATGGACATATGGTCTCCATTATAGGTTGCCCATCCAAGAGCAAGCTCGGAAAGGTCACCGGTTCCCACAAGAAGTGCTCCCTCCTGGTTTGCCATATCCATAAGAATCTGCGTACGCTCTCTGGCCTGACAGTTCTCATAGGTTACATCATGAACAGAATCGTCGTGACCGATATCACGGAAATGGATATTTACCGCCTCTTTAATATTTACCTCCGTCAGAGCAGCACCAAGGCACTGGCTTAATTTGCAGGCATTCTGGTAAGTTCTGTCTGTGGTGCCAAAGCATGGCATGGTAATGCAGCGGATATTCTCAGATGGCAGTCCCATCAGCTGGAAAGTACGTGCAATTACAAGCAATGCCAGTGTGGAATCAAGTCCCCCGGAAAGACCAACCATTGCCTTTTGGCAGTGGATGTGGCTCATTCGCTTCTTAAGTCCCATAGCCTGGATGTTCAGAATCTCCTCACAGCGCATATCACGCTCTTCTTTTACAGAAGGTACGAAAGGATAGGGGGCAAACTTCCTGGTAAGAGAGGTCTCTTCCACTTCCACATCAAAAGGTACGATCTGGCAGTCAGCATCATCAGATGCCGGATAGGTGGAAAGTCTTCTTCTTTCATCTGCCAGTCTCTGCACATCAATTTCTCCGTAGATCACAGTGTTCTGGAAGCGCTTCGCCTCTGCCAGCATGGTGCCATTCTCTGCGATCAGGTTCTGTCCGCCAAATACCAGATCCTGGGAGGATTCACCCTCTCCTGCTGTGGCGTAAATATAGCCGCACACCAGTCTGGCAGACTGACCCTTCACCAGATCACGGCGGTAGGAATCCTTACCAACCATCTCATCACTGGCTGAAAGATTGACGATAATATGGGCACCGCCCTGTGCCAGATTTACACTAGGCGGAAGTGGAACCCACAGATCCTCGCAGATTTCTGCGCCAACTGTCAGCTCCGGCAATCCTTCACATGAGAAAATCAGATTGCTGGCAAAAGGTACGCTTTCCTCCCCAACTGTCACATCTGTCCACACATCCGCCCCAGAAGCAAAGTGTCTCTGCTCATAGAATTCATTATAGTTGGGAATATGAGTCTTAGGTACAAATCCAAGAATATTTCCGTGGTTCAATGCTGCTGCCACATTGTAGAGCTTGCCGTTCATCCGCATAGGAAGTCCCACAAAGATCAGCGCATCCACATCCGCAGTCTCCTCTGCAATAGTCAGAAGGCTCTCCCATGCACTGTCCAGCAGCCTTCTCTGAAGGAAAAGATCCTGGCAGGTATAGCCTGTGATGCAAAGCTCCGGCAACACCATCAGCTTGGCATGCTGTGTCTCCATTTCACGGATTACTTCCAGAATTGCCCTGGTATTGGCCTTACAATCAGCAACTGTAACCTGCGGCGTTCCTGCCGCTACTTTAATAAATCCCTGATTCATATCCTAATCCTCTCTTATCCTACCATTTCCACGCCTTAGAGTGTGTTTGAAAAAGGCTTTCTGCAAGATGTGCGTCTATGACGGAAAATAGTGATTCTTTCTTAATTCAGCTTATTTGCATCTTCTTAGAATTTCTTTCAACTCTTCTACTGTGAAATTGTAGTTGGTATTACAGAAATGGCAGTTCATCTCGATTGGCTTGCCTTCCTGGATCATTTCGTTTAATTCTTTTCTGCCGATGCTGATCAACGCTTTCGCTACTCGTTCTTTGGAGCAGTTGCAGCAGAAACGGGTGTCCATTTTCTCATTGATCTGCACGTCAAAGCCTTCCAGCACTTTCTCCAGCAGACTCTCCGGGGTATGTCCCTCCTCTAACAGGTTGGTGACAGAATTGATCTTCTGTACGTTCTGCTCTAACCTGGAAATCACTTCTTCCTCTGCAAATGGCATCAGCTGTACAATAAATCCACCAGCCTGACGTACTGTATTATTCTTATTCATCAGGACTCCAAGTCCAACTGCGGACGGTACCTGCTCACTTGTTGCAAAATAATAGGTTAGGTCTTCTGCAATCTCACAGGTCTGAAGCATAACCTGTCCGCTGTAAGGCTCTTTTAGCCCCATATCTTTAATCACAGTTAGGAATCCAGGACCAACTGCTCCTGCAACGTCCAGCTTCCCTTTGGAATTTGCCGGAATGCAGACATCTGGATTTCCTACATACCCCTTTACATTTCCCTGGGAATCGGCAGTTACCGTAATTCCCTGAAGGGGACCGCCGGCCTTGATCTGAAGGGTCAGAACATCTTTTTCCCCCTTCATCATGGAGCCCATCATGGCTCCTGCAGTCAGAAGTCTTCCAAGCGCTGCCGTAGCCACCGGACTTGTATTATGGTGCTCTCTTGCAGTCTCCACCATCTCAGTGGTCACTGCCGCAAATGCACGAATCTGGTCGTTAGCTGCAGTCGCGCGGATGATATAATCATTCATGTGTATTCTCCAATCTATACTGTTATAATGTTAATCGTAATCCTATAGCTATTTATCTTATTATTATATTATCATTTACCATGTTCCCTTACTACAAAGGTAAGCCTTCCGCTATCTTCCTTCGGTGGCTCCAGTGTATAAGCATCATACACTGCCAGAAGCTCCATTCCCGCTTTTCCAATAAGTTCCTTGATTTTCTCCAAAGAATAGGCTCTCTGATAGTGAACCTCCTCATCCTTCTCATAAAGTCCGTCCTCTCTTGGAATAAACAGAGCCAGCTCATACGTATTAATCCCGGTCTCCTCATCATAACTGTTCTCCCAGATAAAGCTTCCCTCATCCCGGTTCTCAGCAATCGTAGTATTCCCGATCATAGTCTGATACTTATAAACCGTATTCATATCAAACAGAAAAATCCCCTGAGGATCCAGATAATTATTTACCAGGGCAAACACATGCTCCAGTTCCTCTTCCTCTGTTATGTAATTCAGACTGTCACACACGCTTACCACAGCCCGTACGGTTCCATAAAGTTCAAACTCCTGCATATCCTGAAGAAGATACAGGATGTCATGCCCGGACTCTACCCGTTTCTCCATGGCCTCTGCCAGCATTTCCCCGGAATTATCCACTCCGATCATGTCATAGCCAGCCTCTGCCAGTATCTCAGTCATGGTTCCCGTGCCGCAGCCAAGATCCAGCACAAGTCCGTCTGTGATTCCCTGCGCTGCAAGCTGCTGCTTCAGCCATTTGCCCCAGGTCTGGTAGTCCACATTGTCCTGGAACATATCATATACTCTGGCAAATTCGCCATAAGCCTGAAAATTATCCATATTCCCTCCAACTGTCACGGACACAGCCATCCATCCCGGGTAGCTGTGTCCGTGTAAGTCAACATTCTGCTTTTTCTGTTATTACTCTACAGGCATATAATATACGTCTGCACCTTCTCCATGCCAGTAATAATCCACATCATTCTGATCGTAAACGTCCTCATTATTTACAAAACGATAGGTATTTCCATCAAAGTCAACCCAGTTTCCATTTCCATCCGGAGTAATTACAAGGGGATGGCCATCGGAGTTACGGTAAATAGTTCTGGTCTGGTTGGTGTCTGTAAGCTGCTCCTGGGTAAATCCGCCGGAGTTTGTGATTGTTCCATCACTGCTTCCATCACCTGAGGACGCAGAATCAGTACCTGCACTCTGTGTTCCGTCAGTGGAACCATCTGTACTTCCCTCAGTGCTTCCGTCTGCACTGTCAGAAGACTGTACCGGTGCAGCAGCTTTCAAAGAAGACTCTCCTGCAATTCCGAAGGAATCAATTGCAGCCTTAACTCCTGCATAAGAAGCCTCATCCACAACAGATCCGCAGATATTGTAATACTCATCAGAGCTCTTATAAATTTTATGGATCGCATAAACATATCCGCCGCTCTTGGAAGCATCTGTGTACTTCACAGTGTAAGAATAAACGCCTACTCCCTCCACATCACTGGCGGTATAATCCTGGATCTCAAAGTCAGTACCTTCTGCAAGGTCAGAAGCCTGCTCTAATGCCACAGCCAGATCCTGCGTATCCGGAAGCATAGCAGAAGACATGTCCTCTTCTCCCTGTCCATGAAGGATCAGGATCTTACCCTGCTCCGGGGATTCGAAGCTGAGCATATCTGCCTCATCCGCCTTATTGGACCAGGTAGCATCTGGAAGCTTAATGGAGACAGCCCCATTGCTTGATGTATAGGTGCTGTCCTGTACGTCTGGCGCGATGGTTGGCTCCGGAGTAGGTGTAGCGGTTGCTTCCGGAGCAGGTGTCTCAGTTACCACTACCTGTTCTTCCGGCTCGTCTCCGCCAAAACTGCAGCCTGTAGCAGCTGCAGAAACAATTGCTGATATCGTTAAGATTGCTAAAATCTTTTTGTTCTTCATAGTATCCTCCTTATTTCTTTTCATAAGTAAATTTTGTAAATCTACATTCTTCTATTTCATTAACAAAACGAAAATATTTCTCGTTTATAAAAATCTCCCGAGCTGTATTTTACAATTTTATTACAAGCCTGTCAATGGATTTCCCACTGTAGAATCTAAATTGTTACTGTTCACTCCGTTCACAGTAACACGCTTCGCGATGCACAGAAATCATGCTTTGCATGATTTCGCGCCGCAACTCTCGGGTTTTCTGTGAACTTTGTTCACAAAAAACACCTCGCGGAATATTACCAGTGAACAGTAACTCTAAATTGAAAATATTATAAACTTTCGTGACGAACTTTATACATTTTTTCAGAGGGTGTTTGTAAAATCCTATCAGCAAAATGTACATTGCATTTGGCAGCATGTTTCGACAACCTGAATTTCTTTTTTATTTTACGCTCTGTTTGTCATACTTTTGTAATATTTATTTTCCGTATTCGTACATATGCAATTTATGAAGCGCTCTGGTAGCAGCAATATAACGTCCCTGTTTTGCAATCGGGCTCTGATCTGCTGCAGGGAACAGGGAAAATACCTGGTCAAATTCCAGACCTTTTGCAAGATAAAACGTAGTAACTGTAAGGCCTTTGCAGAAGCTGGTACTGTCACGATGCAGGTATGAGAAACGGTTTTCCATATCAAACCCTGTATTTTCCAGTTTTTCTTTCAAAATGCGGGCGGCTTCTTTCGCCTCAGATTCCGTGCGAAGGATCAACGCAGCTGTCTCAAACTGTTCTGCTCCCAGCTGAAGCTTGTTCACAAGCTCATCCAGAGCCGCTTCCATTGCCTGCTGTTTTTTCCCTTTAAAAAATAATTCTTCCACTGGCTGGCCATGACGATCAAACAGATCCATATCTGTAATCCCTGCAAGCTGATTCGCATAAGAAGCAATCTCCACAGTGTTTCGGTAGCTTTTGTTCATGACGATCCTGCGGATCTCTTTTCCGAAAATTTTCGGTAAAAATCCCAGGACATCCTGAGCCTCATCTTCCATAGTCTGGGCTTTGTCCCCCAGGATGGTCATACGGCAGGGAAACATCATTTTAAGGATCAGATACTGAAGCCTTGAATAATCCTGCATTTCGTCTACTACCAGGTGCTTGATACCATTGTGACTGGTCTGGCGAAGAAGGCGGTACTTCATGTAAAGTACCGGATAGACATCCTCGTACCGAAGCTTTCGCTCCTGAAGCTGTACATGGGGAAGTCCCGGATAGCCGCAGCTTTCCAGAAAACGGCTGTAGATCACATAGAGATCCTGAGTCTCATACATATTCATGAATTTCTCCATTACAATGGCACGTTCTTCCTCATCCATATCATTGTCCCGAAGCGTCTCTACCTCATCAATGAAATTCTCTGCAACTGCCTCCATACGTGATAACAGAGGGATATCCTGAAATTTAAAGTAAAAAAGATCAATGATCTCCTCTTCTTTTTTCGTAAAGCTCTTATATTCCACATCATGAAAATCCATCAGCTCATCTTCTAAGGAGGTGAGATACCCCTCCATCTGATTCAAAAATTCCCTGGACTGTTTTTCCTTATATAAGGAAGGCATATCCGGGAAATTCAGGCTGCGCTCAATCTGGTCATAACGGTCTTCGCAGTCCGATACCGTATCCTTCAGCTGTCTGTAGGCAAAAAGATCAAAGCTCATTTCTTTAATATTTTCCTCTCCCAATTCCGGAAGTATATGGGAAATATAATCAGAAAAGATGCTGTTGGGAGACAGGATCAGGATATTGGAGGATTTTAGATTCTTGCGGTCGTGATACAAAAGATAGGCAATCCTGTGCAAGGCAATGGAGGTCTTGCCGCTTCCGGCTGCGCCCTGGATTACCATGATCTTATCCCTGGTGTTTCGGATGATGGCATTCTGCTCCTTCTGGATGGTGCGGACAATATTTTTCAGCGCAGTGCTGCCTCCGCTGCCAAGCTCTGCCATAAGAATCTCGTCATCAATCTTCACATCACTTTCAAACTGGTAAATCATACGGCCATTTCGAATCTTGTACTGCCACTTGGAGGCAATTTCACCGCAGATGGTTCCCAGCGGTGCCTGGTAAGACGCCGGACCTTTATCATAGTCGTAGAAAAGCCCGCTGACAGGAGCACGCCAGTCATAGATCAGCGGCGTATGCCCTGCCTCTTCTGCGAAATTTCCGATTCCAATATAAAAAATCTCCGGCTCCTCATCCCCTTCAAATACGAAATCCACTCTTCCAAAGAAAGGGGAATCCAGCATTTTACGAAATCTTTTTCGCAAATGGATCTGCTGCTCGTTGGCGTTGATCTGGTGAAGAAGTGCCTGCTGGTTATCGAAATTTTCGTAACCATACTGGTCCATCTCCGTATAGTTCTCCCAGTAATACTCATGCATTCCTTCGATATCCTTCTGTCCTTCCAGAATGGACTGGCTGATATGGGCGATCCTGGTTTCTAATTTATCTGTAACGTATGCAAGAAAAGCTGCTCCGTCTTTATTATCAATTGTCATTGGGGGTATACTCCTTTAACATTCGCGCTGCAGCCCTTTCTACAAATCTTTGTAAAAAAACACCCAGGGCTGCTGCAATAAATGAGTTTTTTCGTTGTCATGACTTTGTCCCTGCCTTCCTTTCCGGCAGAAACTTTGCTCCATTATACATTATCTGCGGGTAAAAGTACAGACAGCAAATCCCTGGATTTTTTCTCTCTGAAGACAAAAAAAACAGCAGTTTTTCCGTATATTTTCCGAAAAAGCTGCTGTATTTTTTTATCTGTTTCACTTACTTTTATGCAGTCTGCGTCTTATCAAACTGGCTGTTGTAAAGATCTGCGTAGAAGCCTTTCTTTGCAAGCAGCTCTTCATGGCTGCCCTGCTCGATAATGTCACCATCCTTCATAACCAGGATCAGATCTGCGTCCCTGATGGTGGAAAGTCTGTGAGCGATGACAAAGCTGGTTCTGCCTTTCATCAGGTTATCCATAGCTTTCTGGATCTGTACCTCGGTTCTGGTATCAACGGAGGAGGTAGCCTCATCCAGGATCAGGATCTTATTGTCTGCAAGAATGGCTCTTGCAATTGTCAGGAGCTGCTTCTGGCCCTGGGAAACATTGCTGGTCTCCTCATCCAGAACCATGTTATAGCCTCCCGGCTGCTGCATGATAAAGTTGTGGATATGAGCAGCCTTTGCTGCTGCGATCACTTCCTCATCGGTAGCATCCAGCCGTCCATAGCGGATGTTTTCCATAATGGTTCCGGAAAACAGCCAGGTATCCTGAAGCACCATTCCAAACATTTCATGAAGCTCGCTTCTGTTGAAATCTTTTACATCATGGCCATCTACTTTAATAGAACCACTGTTTACATCATAGAAGCGCATGAGCAACTTAACCATTGTGGTTTTTCCTGCACCAGTAGGACCTACAATCGCAATTTTCTGACCATCTCTGACCTTTGCCGAAAAATCGTGGACAATGATCTTTTCCGGATTGTAGCCGAAGCTTACATGATCAAATTCTACATTTCCGCTGAGCCCGTCAATAGAAACGGCATTCTCTTTGGTAGTCTCCTCTTCCTCCTCATCCAGGAACTCAAACACACGCTCGGAAGCAGCAGCTGAGGACTGAAGCAGGTTGGTTACCTGTGCGATCTGCTGGATGGGCTGGGTAAAGTTACGGATGTACTGGAAGAAGGACTGGATATCACCTACTTCAATAGAGCCTTTGATCGTGAACCATCCTCCAAGAAGGGCTACCATAACATATCCAAGATTTCCAACAAACTGCATGACCGGCATCATGATTCCGGAGAAAAACTGGGATTTCCATGCTGATTCGTAAAGCTTCTGGTTGTCTTTTTCAAATTCTGCAACTACGTCTTCTTCTTTATTAAATACCTTCACTACATTGTGTCCGCCGTAGTTCTCTTCAATCTGGCCATTTACCTCCCCCAGATACTTCTGCTGTGCCTGGAAATATTTCTGGGAGTGCTTCATAACGAAATTGATGATAAGCATAGACATCGGAAGGATCAGAAGGGCAGCCAGGGTCATCCACACATTGATGGACAGCATCATCACAAATACACCGATCAGGGTGGTAACTGATGTGATCAGCTGGGTAATACTCTGGTTCAGGCTCATCTGAAGGGTATCCACATCGTTCGTTACGCGGGAAAGGATTTCTCCGTTTGTCCGGCTCTCATAGTAGTTCATTGGGAGGCGGCTGAATTTCTTTGAAATATCTTTACGTAAATTGTAGGTAACGTCGTTGGAAATTCCGGTCATCACATAACCCTGGATAAAGGAGAAGCAGGCACTTGCCAGATACAGTCCTAATGTCCATAACAAAATATAGCCGATTTTTTCAAAATCAATGCTTCCGGTGCCGTTTACCTTGGCTACCAGACCGTTAAAAAGCTCTGTTGTTGCCTTTCCAAGGATCTTTGGTCCTACAATGTTAAAAATGGTTCCTGCAATTGCAAACAGAAACATGAGAACGAAACGGAATTTGTAGCGTTCCATGTATTTCAAAAGTCGTTTCATTGCTCCTTTAAAGTCTTTTGCCTTTTCCCCGGAGTTCATTGCACGGCTCCGATGACCACCCATCATAGGGCCTCTGGCTTTGTTTTCACTCATGCTAATTCCTCCTCTGAAAGCTGTGACATGGCGATCTGGCGGTAAACCTCGCAGTTCTTCATCAGTTCCTTGTGGGTGCCGATGCCTGCCATATTTCCGTCATCCAGCACAATGATCTGATCTGCATTCAGGATAGTGCTGATTCGCTGTGCTACGATAATCGTGGTAATATCCTTTGTCTTTTCCTTCAGAGCCTTGCGAAGCTTGCTGTCAGTCTTGAAATCAAGTGCGGAAAAGCTGTCGTCAAAGATCAGGATTTCCGGCTTTTTGGCAATCGCTCTTGCAATGGAAAGACGCTGCTTCTGGCCACCGGATACATTATTTCCTCCCTGGGAAATAGATGCTTTGTAGCCTTCCGGTTTCGCTTCAATAAAGTCATCGGACTGGGCAATCTGAGCTGCCAGTTTTACATCTTCCTCTGGCATATCCGGCTTACCGTAACGAATGTTGGAATCGATGGTTCCAGAGAACAGGACTCCCTTCTGAGGTACATAGCCCAGACGGTCACGAAGCTCATGCTGTGTCATATTTCGTACATCCACACCATCTACTTTTACACAGCCCTTCGTTGCATCATAAAATCTGGGGATCAGGTTGACCAGTGTACTCTTACCGCTTCCGGTACTTCCGATGATAGCAACAGTCTGGCCTTTTTCTGCCTTAAAGGTAATATCGTTGATGACATTTTCCCCTGCTTCCGGATAAGCGAAGCTTACATGGTCAAATTCGACCGTTCCTTTTTCCTGCTTATCTGGCATTACCGGTTCCTCCGGATCATTTACAGATGGCTCCATTTCCAGGACCTCACAGATTCGGCCGGCTGCCACGTTTGCCCTTGGGAGCATAATGGAGATTGCTGTGATCATCAGGAAGGACATAATAATCTGCATTGCGTACTGGATAAATGCCATCATATTTCCTACCTGCATAGTTCCATTGTCAACGCCATGTGCACCGAAATAGATAATCGCTACAGATACACCGTTCATGATCAGCATCATGATCGGCATCATAAATGTCATACAGCGGTTTACAAACAGGTTTGTCTTTGTCAGATCCATATTTGCTTTTTCAAAACGCTCTTCCTCATGCTTCTCACGGCTGAACGCGCGGATAACCGGGATTCCGGTAAGGATTTCCCTGGTTACCAGGTTCAGACGGTCAATGAGAGTCTGCAGCCTGGTGAATTTCGGCATTGCAATCTGGAACAGTACAAAAATAACAATCAGAATGATAGCTACTGCGGCTCCAAGGATCCAGGTCATGGAGGAATCGGTCTGGAGAACCTTGAGCACGCCTCCGATGCCAAGGATGGGCGCATACAGAACGATTCTGAACATCATGGTCATAACCTGCTGCACCTGCTGCACATCGTTGGTACTTCGTGTGATCAGGGATGCAGTAGAAAATTTATGATATTCGTTGCTGGAGAAATGAATAACCTTGCGGTATACATTATCTCGCAGATCATGTCCAAGGGCTGCTGCCACTCTTGCTGAAAGGAAGGTAACACTTACAGCGGCCAGCATGATCACCAGCGCCATCAGGACCATCTGGATTCCGGATGTCCGGATGTAACTCATCTGAATTGCATCCAGATCCTCGCCCATAGCTTCGTATTCTGCTTTCACACCACTGACAGCGGCCTGTGTAAGAATGGATTCCGGCATGTCGGAAAGCTTCTCATCTGCAGCCTCCAGCATCTGTTTTTTTGCATCCTCCGGCATTGCTGACAAAACCTGCATTGGGTCCGTTCCTTCCGGTACCTGCATCTGGGAAAGCATTTTCTGGCTCTCTTCACTGCCAGAGGTAAAAGAGGTGTACATCATCAGAGGTTTGCACAGAAGATCGTTTAATTCCTCACGTTTATCCCCTGTAATGCCACCTTTCAGTTCATATGTGTCTCCATCCAGGACATAAGAGTGCTGAACTTCTTTCTGTGTGTCTTCGTCCATAAAAATCTGCAGATTTTCCATTGTGCTCTGACGCATTTTTTCCGGAACACCATCTGGTATTCCCCCCTGCTGGATCCCTACGTTAATTACCTTGGAGGTATAATCCGGCAAGGACAGATCACAGTATGCCTGCAAAAACAGCAGTCCAATGATCAGGACGATATAGCCTGCTGATTTTTTCAGATACTTCATTAATTTAATCATGCTTGGGTTGTCCTTTCTACATTTTTTCAAAACATCCGGGCTTTTCTGCCTTTTGCTTTGTTTTTCAGTTTCCTGTGCTACTTTTTATTATGGCAAAAATGTCCCATGCACATTTCTTCCGGTGAAAACTCTGGTGCTGGCATTGCCGCAATATTTTCCTTAATCTGTATGCAGAATCGTTTCATCAGACATAACTCACTTTCGGAAAATCCGTTCAGAACCTGTTTTTCTCCTTCCTTTGCCATGCGCATACCTTCATTAATTATTGCTTTTCCTTCTTCTGTAAGATAAATCCGGCTTATGCGTTGATCTTTTTCATCCTGTTTTCGAACTATAATACCGATTTTTTCCAGGCGTTGGATACTTACGGTAACAGTAGGCGGCTTCACGCCTAACTGGCTGGCCAGTTCTTTCTGGCTACATCCGTCTTCTTTCCACAGAACAGCCAGAATCGGCATTTGTCTTGGATGGATTCCCAGACTTTTAAGTTTACCAAAGCATTTTTCCATATACATGCGGCTGATTTCCATAATCAGACGTTGAATGCTTTTCTCATTGTTGTTTTCCAAATTCTCACCTCACTTGCTGTCTGAAACTGAGATACAAGCTTTGGAGTGTGTATTACAGTTTCAAGTTCCTGTTCAGCTTTCTTATATTAGTTAGCCGACTAATTTTATAGTTTACACTTTTTCACAAGAAACGCAAGTGTTTTTTGTGCAGTTTATATTTTTTTTAGATTTGTGTCTTAAATTTATTGAATTTAAAATATGTATTTATTTTGTCGGCTAATTATTATGTATAAGACCACATTATCTGTTGTCCGGAATTTTCATGGTAAAAAGAATCCTGCTTGCAGGATTCTCCATTTGCGGCGGGTCGCCTGGAGCGACAACACCCCTTCCGTCGCAGTGCAATCCCGCCTGGTAAGCTTTTTATGTAATACGTAACAGGAATTTCCTGTTACAAAAAAATACCGCCTGCCAAGCGGTTTTCACAGCTTTGACAAGCGGTATTGAAGTATTGAATATTGTGATTTCAAATAAACTGGTTGGTCTCTTCGTCGTAGTGGTAGTCGATGGAATCCATCTTATCCAACAGAGATTCCCTGTTCAGTCCGCGGCAGGTACACAGTGCTTCCAGAGAATCGTAATAATCCCGAAGCTGGGTATTTACATAACTAAGCAAAATCATAGGATCTTTTGGTATCATAAGACTTGGACTCCTTTTCTTTTCCTTTACTTGTTACTGTTCACTCCGTTCACAGTAACGCGCTTCGCGATGCACAGAAATCATGCATCCGCATGATTTCGCGCCGCAATTCTCGGGTTTTCTGTGAACTTTGTTCACAAAAAACGCCTCGCGGAACGTTACCAGTGAACAGTAACCTTTACTTCACTTTAACCACATACTCTCCATTCTCCACATCCAGTACCAGTGTATCGCCGGTATGGACTTCACCTGAAAGGATCTTCCTGGCAGTCAGTGTCTCTACATATTTCTGAAGATAACGCTTCAGAGGTCTTGCACCGTAGACAGGATCGTAACCATTGTCAATGACATCCTTCTTGGCTGCATCTGTCAGTTCAAGGGAAAGCTCCTGGTCGGCAAGCCGGTCATTCAGCTCTTTTACCATCAGATCAACGATACTACCAATATTATCTTTTGTCAATGGCTTAAACAGAATGATCTCATCCAGACGGTTCAGGAATTCTGGACGGAAATGTCCGCGCAGATCATCCATAACCTCTTTCTGGGCTTCCTCCTTGATCTCACCATTTTCATCAATACCATCCAGCAGATAAGGAGATCCGATATTGGAGGTCATGATCAGGATTGTATTCTTGAAGTCTACAGTACGTCCCTGGGAATCGGTAATACGACCATCATCCAGTACCTGCAGAAGTACATTGAATACATCCGGATGTGCCTTCTCAATCTCATCGAAGAGTACAACGCTGTACGGTTTCCGACGAACAGCCTCTGTAAGCTGTCCGCCTTCCTCGTATCCAACATATCCCGGAGGCGCTCCGATCAGTCTGGATACAGAGTATTTCTCCATGTACTCACTCATATCGATTCGAACCATATTCTGCTCATCATCGAAAAGAGTCTGTGCAAGGGTTTTGGCAAGCTCTGTTTTACCAACACCGGTTGGTCCAAGGAACAGGAAAGAACCGATTGGTTTGGTCGGATCTTTGATTCCTGCTTTGGAACGAAGGATGGCATCGGTTACACGGCGTACACCTTCATCCTGACCGATGACACGTTTATGAAGCTCATCCTCCAGATGAAGCAGTTTGGCACGCTCTCCCTCTGTCAGCCTTGCTACCGGAATGCCGGTCCAACGGGAAATGATCCTTGCGATCTCATCGTCTGTTACTACTTCGTGGACAAGGCTTCTGTCGCTCTCTTTTGTATTGCGCTCTTCGATTTCCAGCTGCTGCTGTAATTTCGGCAGCTCGCCATACTGCAATTCGGAAGCTTTCTCCAGATCATAGTTCTGCCGTGCGATCTGAATCTGCTTATTCATATCCTCTATCTGTTCACGAAGCTTCTGGAGCTTCTCTACAGAATGTTTCTCATTCTCCCACTGAGCCTTCTGGGTGTTGAAAGAATCCTGCATTTCCGCAAGCTCCTTCTGAAGCTCTTCCAGACGCTCTTTACTTAAATTATCAGTCTCTTTCTTCAGAGATAACTCTTCCATTTTCATCTGATCAATTTTACGGCGTTGTTCATCCAGCTCAGTCGGCATGGAATCCAGCTCTGTTTTAATCAGGGCACAGGCCTCATCTACCAGGTCAATTGCCTTATCCGGAAGGAAACGGTCTGTGATATAACGATGTGAAAGTGTTGCAGCTGCAACAAGTGCGCTGTCTGTAATTTTAACACCATGGAATACTTCGTAGCGTTCTCTCAGACCACGAAGGATGGAGATGGTGTCTTCTACAGATGGCTCATCTACCATAACCGGCTGGAAACGACGTTCTAGGGCAGCGTCCTTCTCAATATACTGACGGTATTCATCCAGCGTGGTCGCGCCGATACAGTGAAGCTCACCACGAGCAAGCATTGGCTTCAGCATATTGCTGGCATCCATTGCACCATCCGTCTTACCTGCACCTACGATCAGGTGAAGCTCATCAATAAACAGGATGATCTGACCTTCGCTCTTTTTCACCTCTTCCAGAACTGCTTTCAGACGTTCCTCAAATTCACCACGGTATTTGGCACCTGCTACCAGGGCTCCCATATCCAGGGCAAAAATTTTCTTATCCTTCAGTGCTTCCGGAACATCTCCTGCTACAATTCTCTGTGCAAGACCTTCCACAGCAGCTGTTTTACCAACACCGGGCTCACCGATGAGAACCGGATTGTTCTTGGTCTTACGAGAAAGAATACGGATCACATTCCGGATCTCACTGTCACGTCCGATTACCGGATCCAGTTTCTGGCTTCTTGCCTTTTCCACAAGATCTTCGCCATATTTATTTAAAGTATCATAGGTGCCTTCCGGATTGTCGCTTACTACACGCTGGTTTCCACGTACTGTGGAAAGTGCCTGCAGGAAACGCTCTTTGGTAATGCCAAATTCGCTCCAGATTTTCTTCATACTAGGGCTTGGATATTTCAGCAGGGCCAGGAAAAGATGCTCTACGGATACGTATTCATCTCCCATTGCCTTAGCTTCGTCTTCTGCATTTACAAGTGCCTTATTCAGATATTGTCCAAACCGGAGTTCGCCGCCAGATACTTTGACTTTTGCATCCAGAGCGTTCTTCACTGTGTTCAGAAAATATTCTTTATTTATTTCCATCTTCTCAATCAGTTTGAGAATCAGGCTGTCTTCCTGTGTTAGGAGGGTATATAACAGATGCTCCTGTTCGATTTCCTGGTTGCCATATTCGTAAGCAACCTTCTCCAGATCCTGAACAGCCTGTACGGATTTCTGCGTAAATTTGCTGATGTTCATAGGCTCTCCTCCTTCAGCTGATATTAATATAAAGCGCAGCTTCCGCGGCTCTTTAAAAAAGTAACTCGCAGGGGCTGCGCATTTATAAACATTTATAATGATTTCCTTATTACGGTTATTAATATAGCACCGATTGTTAGCACTGTCAAGAGGTGAGTGCTAATTATTTTGTGGAGATTGTGTGAACGCTACGAGCCATGCAAAATAGCGGTTTAAATCTTGTATTATTTTGTCTGTATCCACGCTGTCCTCCTACCTTATAATTTTCCAATTTGATTTTCGTTTTGTTCCGCCCTGTACCAAATGTCCATAATCCTTTTTTCCAGGTGACATTGTCATCACATTCACACCGAGTTTATGTAACCATTTCACGGATGTACGCGCCAGATAATCCTCCGGATCATCCCCGATCATTGCAATCATTGCACAGTCTGAACCTGTTTTGCATTTCCAGTATGCACCATAAAATCCATCTGATTTCACATTAAAATGTCTTTTCATCATCTATATCATCTCCTGCTTGTATAATATCAGCCACGTTTCTCCATAACTATTATTTTATTTGAGATGTTCCGAACGATTGGAAACTTTCCTATCACATGATAAATTGGCATAAGCTCTTTCATTCCTTCAATCAGACTGACTTCCTGTCGAACAGAAAATGCCGGTATGATTCTTTGCAGTTCCTTTCCATTCTTAACTCCCCATGTGAATTTTGCATTGCTCCCCTCTATAGATTTTTCTTTCACATGTTTCACAACAAAAGGGGACATGGTTTCAACCATTACGGTTACTTTCTGGAATGATTTCTCAATAATAGAAAACATTTTTCTAATATCCTTTTCACACAAATACATTGTAAGACCTTCGATTATTACCAGAACATTCTCACCATGATAATCGATATCATCTACATAGGATTCATCCATTGCAGACTTTGCAATCTGATATACCGGACCAGTTTCGGTAAGGAACTGACTCCTTATCTTCATCGTTTCTGGCAGATCCACATTGTACCAGTGCAGATATTTTCTCTCCATCCGATAACATCTGGTATCCAGTCCACATGCAATATTTATAACAACTGTATTTGCATGCTTCTCCAGATATTGCTTAACCATCCGGTCTAATACGATTGTTCTCGCAATTACGCCATAATTCATGGCTTTATCCTTATCTGCTTTGGAAAAGTTATAGTCCAGCTTCTCCACAAGTTCTACTGCAATCTCATCCTTGATTTTGGCATTTTGCTTTTTTGTTTCTTTTGCTCTTGCATACAAAGTCTGTACCATCGTTTCCGGCACACCTGTCACATTCACTTTTTCTTTCATTGCCTGTCGCCTTCTCCCTTAGGCTTTCTCACAACACAATGCATCCTCATACCTTTACGGATTTCAAATTTTTCTACTTTTACCCCTGCTTTTCTGCAGCACTTCATGACCATATCTCTTGTTGGTACCTGGACATCTCCGTGTCCGCATATATTTGCCAGAGGCATTTCCAGTGTATTCATCAGCCATACCAATACTTTATTGTCACTGGTCACATCTCTCAGAATCAATCTTCCATTTGGGCGAAGACATCTTTTCACACTGTCAAAAAATGCCTGTGGATTTGGATAGTGATGGAAGCTCATAGAACAAATAATTGCATCAAATGAATCGTTTTCAAAAGGAAAATTCTCACAGTCTCCCACAACAAATATTGCATTTGGAATATCTTTCTTTTTTGCCTGTTCAATCATCGCAGGAGTCAGATCCAGTCCTGTATAATGCCGGTCTGGATATTTTTCTGATAATAAAGAAATCATCGGAGCAGGTCCGCAGCCTGCATCCAATAAATCTCTAAATGGCTCCTTCTCTAATTCTTCCAGAATATCCGGATAATCCTTCTTGCACATTTCGTAAATACCAGCATGGTTACTTTCATATCTTCCTGCTGCTTTTGTAAACTCGTTGATTGATAATTTTTTGTATTCTTCGTTTTTCATGCTTTTTTCTCCAATCACACCTGCACCATAAATCAATATTCTCATAGAAATCTGTACTCTTTTACATTTCCCAATAAATTGTTATCATGCATATTAGTTGTATCTAACTCATGTTTTCTAAAAAACCGTGTGAAAACAAAATTGGAATCCCACACGGTTTCTTTTCTGCATTCAGTATATCACTTTTATCTGGTTTATCAACCAGTTTTTGTTATTATGTCTCAGTTTCAGAAGAATCCATATTTTTCCATCCATAGCGAAAAATGGAAATCGCCATAGAAACCTCACTGACTATTTCGTCTAATATTCCTGCCCTGGAACCAACAGCAATTTGTAGTAAACAGTATAAACCTCCTGTTATTTAATGCATTCCATAATGATCTTCTCACATCTGTCATATCCAAGCTGTGAACTGTTCAGACACAACGTATAATTACTGGCCTTTCCCCATTTATGCTCCGTGTAAAAGTTATAATTTGTCATACGTCTTTTATCTGTATCGGCCATCATTTTCACAGCTTTCTTCTCATCTACATTATATAAGCGAATGATCCTCTGTGTTTTCTCAGGCATATTTCCATGAATAAATACATTTAGCACATCATCACGGTCTTTCAGGATATAGTCTGCATTTCTTCCAATGATCACGCAAGGGGCCTTCTCGGCTAGTTCTAAAATAACTTTTCTCTGCGCCTCATGTACCATATCCTCCACAGATCTTCCTGTGATGTCACGTCCAGCAAGTGCATATGCAAACATCCCTTTTTTCGGAGATAATTCTGCATTTTCCTGAATGTATTCTGGCGATAATCCGGACTTTTCTGCAATTTCATTAATAACATTTTTATCATAATAGGCAATTCCCAGCTTCTTCGCGACTTCTTCTCCGATAAAACGTACACCACTTCCAAATTCTCTGCTGATTGTAATGATTCTTTTTACCATTTTCAGTTCCTCCTTAACGCAAAGTATCAACTTTGTTTTTTCTAATCCTCTTTAAAAATACATAGCCTACCAGGCATGCAATTACTTCTGTAATCGGAAATGCCCACCAAATCATTGAAACGCCCACCTGACCATTTCTTACAAACAGTGAAAAGATTCCGGCCAGTGGCAAAATGATAATAAGCTGTCTCAAAAGTGAAATAACCAACGATTCCACACCACCGTCCAGCGCCTGATAAATGCCCTGATAAGCAACATTGATTCCGGCAAACAGGAAGCTTACCGAGATCACTCTCATCGCGCCGATAAAATATTCTCTTGACTGTCCTGCATTAAACAACGTTGCAAATGCTCCGGGGAAAAACTGTTGTCAACTCTTTGATTCGCTTTGATTCATATAATCAATAATTGTTTTACAGATTTGCTGCTTTGGTTTTCCAAGAGCAATTCCAAGCTCTACATATAACAGATTTTCGGCCACCTGAAAATATCTTGCATCTGTAGTAGTGCACTTTTTTCCTTGTGCAAGCCTTTTTTGTTTTCGTTGATAAATCATTTTTATAATAGCAACTAAGGCTTCAGGATCATTTGATTTTACTGCCTCTTTATAGCTTTGCTCTCTCATTTTTTCATTATTTGTCCACGCTGTCGGAATCTCTGGAATTCGTTTGATCAGATTCCACGCTTCCTCTTTTGTCAGACACAGTCTCAGCCTCGAAGCTGAATTTGAAACAGGAACATATATTTTTTCCTTTTCATCTTCTACTGGTTTCATGAGATAATACAATTTATCTTTTTTTTCATCCTGCGGATTCAAATATAAAATGTTCTCTATTTCACAGATACCTGTAACTGGTTTGCTGACAAAATCTCCAATTTCATATTTCACAAAATCCTCTCCTTGCTGCCCGGAACTCTTATTCCGTAAAAGTATAACGTACAAAAGAACCCTGTTTGTCTCCTGTTACTATTACAACATCTCCACTCTCATTGCATGTGGATTCCAGAACCGGAAATCTTCCGTTTTCTTTTACATAAGCTTCCGGACTTACTGCTTCTGCCTCAATCAAAGTTTTTTTACTGTATTGTTCTCCTCCACACGGATTTATTTCTTCAATAAAGATTTCATATTCATGCATGTATGGTTCCTCCTGAAATTCATTTTATAAACAACAGGCAGCATATAAGATGTTGCTTTCCCGCATCACTACGCTGCCTGCCGTTATTTTTATTATAAAACCATTTTGTTCTTATTTCAAAAGCGTTTTTTACTAAAAATGTATCTTCTTTTTTTAGATATTATTACCATACGTTTACATATACTCAGACTGTTTCATACGTTCCAGATCTTTTCTGGTGTTGTGTCATTATATCTCACTTTCTTCCAGACAGAAAAAAAACGCAAGCCATATTTCTATGACTTACGTCTTTTTACAAATTTTATAGGAGACCTACTCTGATTTCCTGCGGTGTCCAAGTCTGCCTTTAAAATCCTCATAACCGAAATCAGTCAGACGTTCCATGGTTTTATCACCATGCCGCAGCCAGATATCAGGCAGGGGCATTCCGTTAAAGGTATTGTTTTTGCAGGTTGTATATATGGCCATATCGCCAAACATGAGAAGCTCTCCGTATTCCAAAGGCTTTTGGAAGCTGTAATCTCCTATAACATCCCCGGACAGGCAGGTTGGTCCTCCAAGACGGACTGTAACGGCATGCTCTCCTGGCTCCCCTGCTCCAAGAAGGGGAGGACGGTAAGGCATTTCCAGAACGTCTGGCATATGACATGCAGCACTTCCGTCCAAAATTGCAAGCCGGGTATCACCATTTTGCAGCACATCTAGCACGGTTGTCAGAAAGAATCCGGCATTTAAAGCCCACGCCTCTCCAGGCTCCAGGTAAATATCCACCTTCCATTCTTCCTTTGCCGCCTTAATGCACTTTTCAAGCCGTGCAATATCATAACCTGGTCTTGTAATATGATGTCCTCCTCCCAGGTTCAGCCATTTTACCTTAGAAATCAGATCTCCGAATTTCACCTTCACCGCTGCAAGAGTGGTTTCCAGATCAGAGGAATCCTGCTCGCAAAGGGTGTGAAAGTGAATACCATCCAATAATCCGGTCAGATCCGGATGTATTTTCACAGCGGTCTCCCACTGTGCTCTCGTGGTACCCATACGACTTCCCGGGGCACAGGGATCATAAATTGCATGTCCTTCCTGGGTAGAGCATTCCGGATTGATCCTGAGCCCTACGCTTTTTCCGGCCTGCTTCGCTCTTTTTCCAAATCGAAGAAGCTGGGAGGGTGAGTTAAACACTATATGATCTGCAAAGCAAAGCAGCTCTTCAAATTCATCCTCACGGTATCCGGCACAAAAGACATGTACCTCTTTTCCTGGCATCTCCTGGGCGCCAAGCCTTGCTTCGTACAGTCCACTTGCTTCTGTTCCAGCCAGATAAGGCTCCAGAAGGTGATAGCAGTCATAATTGCTGAAAGCCTTCTGCGCCAGAAGCATTTTGCATCCTGTTCTTTTGGCGATCTTTCCCATTAATTCTGCATTTTTTATAAGCGCTGTTTCGTCAAGAACATAACAAGGCGTCTTGATTTTCCGGAATTCCGGCGGAATAATTCCGCCGGATGCTGCAAAGGGTGGTCTTGTATCTGTTTTTTCCATTAATCAACCAGCTCCGGATTATGATTTTCACTGCGTGGAAGTCCGTATTTGTCAAGCGCCTCCAGGAACGGATCCGGGTCAAATTCTTCTACTGTATACACTCCTGGACGAATCCATTTTCCGGTAAGCATCATTAATGCCCCACACATGGCCGGAACGCCTGTCGTGTAACTGATTGCCTGGCTTCCAACCTCCTTATAGCATTCCTGATGGTCACAAATATTATAAATATAGTAGGTTTTCTCTTTTCCATCCTTTACTCCGGTGAAAATACAGCCAATATTGGTTTTACCTTTGGTACGGGGACCAAGGCTTGCCGGATCCGGAAGAAGCGCCTTCAAAAACTGGATGGGAACAATTTCCTGTCCGTTATAGTTGATCGGGGTAGTAGAAAGCATTCCCACATCCTCCAGACAACGCATGTGATCCAGATAGCTCTGTCCAAAGGTCATAAAGAAACGAATTCTCTTTACTCCCGGAATTGTTTGGGCAAGAGACTCGATTTCCTCGTGATGAAGAAGATACATGTCCTTATCGCCAACCTGGTCAAAATCATATTCCCGCTTAATGGCCATCGGAGGAATTTCCACCCAATGTCCATTCTCCCAGTAGCTTCCAGGAGCGCTTACCTCACGAAGGTTGATCTCCGGGTTAAAGTTGGTTGCAAACGCATATCCGTGGTCTCCTCCGTTGCAGTCCAGAATATCAATGGTATCAATCTGGTCGAACTCATGTTTTAATGCATATGCACAGTATGCCTGTGTAACGCCCGGGTCAAAGCCGCAGCCAAGAAGTGCAGTAAGTCCTGCCTCTTCAAATTTCTTCCGGTATGCCCACTGCCAGGAATAATCAAAATATGCGGAAAATCCAGCTTCCTTACAGCGTTTTTCATAAATAGCCCGCCACTCCGGATCATCGGTATCTTCGGGCTCATAATTTGCCGTATCCATATAGTTTACGCCACATGCCAGACAGGCATCCATAATTGTCAGATCCTGGTACGGAAGTGCAATGTTCATTACCAGATCCGGTTTGTAACTGTTGATCAGCTGGATCAGCTGGTTTACATCATCTGCATCTACCTTTGCCGTGGTAATAACTGTTTTTGTTTTTCCCTCCAGCTTCCGGGAAAGGGCATCACATTTTTCTTTTGTCCTGCTTGCAATACACAGTTCTGTAAATACCTCATCTGCCTGACAGCATTTCTGGATTGCTACACTGGCTACTCCGCCGCAGCCGATTACAAGTACTCTGCTCATATTTTTTATCTCCTTATTTTATATTTCACTATCGCAGCTGTTTTTATTTCGCCACTGCCAGCAGCAGTTCCCTGACCACCTTGCATGCTGTGGCTGTGGAAACACCGCTTGGATCCAGCATAGGTGCCAGCTCATTGACATCTGCTCCCACAATATTTAATTCTGATACCTTCCGAATAGCCGCAAGAAGCTCAAGGAAGCTTACGCCTCCCGCCTCCGGTGTACCAGTTCCCGGAAATACGGATGGATCCAGGCAATCCAGATCAATGGTAAAATATACCGGAACCTGCTCCCTGTCCAACTCCTGTATGGTCTCTTCCAAGCCTTCAAAGGTAAAAGGATGAAAATCTGTATGCTCCTTTGCAAACCGGAATTCTTCTCTTTCCCCACTTCGGATGCAAAACTGATGAATCCGTCCATCTCCCAGTATATCATGGCATCTGCGAATGACACACGCATGGCTTAAACGGGCACCAAGATAATCATCCCTCAAATCTGCGTGGGCATCAAAATGAATAATATGAAGCCCTGGATACTTTCTGACTGTGGCTCTTACAGCCGCCAGTGTCACCAGATGCTCGCCGCCTAAAAGCAAGGGTATCTTTCCTGCTTCCAGAATTTCCCAGGCACGATTCTGTATATCAGCAAGTGACATTTCACTGCTGCCGAAGCAAAGCTCCAGATCTCCACTGTCAAATACCTGAATATCTGTAAGGTCGCGGTCTTGATAAGGGCTGTAGGTTTCCAGTCCAAAGCTTTCATGACGAATGGCAGAAGGGCCGAACCTGGCTCCAGGTCGAAAGCTTGTGGTAGAATCAAAGGGCGCTCCGTAAAGAACAATCCCAGCTTCCTCAAAGCTGCTGTCACAGCCGATAAAATTCTCAATATTAGGTAAAATCATAAATCAGTCCTCCACCTCCTGAAGCATTTCCTCCAGAAAAGCCGGAAGATAAAAGGCGCCTCTGTGAAGCCTTGTGGTATAGTAACGGGTGCGAAGATTCAGGGCGTTCCATGCCTCCGGATCCAGATCATCCACCGGATGGTACTTTTTGCTTGCAAAACCAAACAGCCAGTAACCGGCAGCAAAGGTAGGAATATGTGCCTGGTAAACACGACTGATCTGGAACGTACTGGCAATTCTTTTGTGACTGCGCTGCATGGCGTGGGCATCCTCAGAATAAAAAGGACTTCCCTGCTGATTGACCATGATTCCATCCTCTTTCAGCGCATTATAACAGTTTCCATAAAATTCACGGGTAAACAAGCCTTCCGAAGGGCCAAAAGGATCGGAAGAATCCACAATAATAAGGTCATATTTATTTTCACAGCGTCGGATAAATTTCAACGCATTTTCATAATGAAGGTGCACTCTCCTGTCATCAAGCCTGCAGGCATTTCCCGGAAGATAGGCACGGCAGGCTTCCACTACCATGGGATCCATCTCTACCAGATCAATATGGCGGACACGGTCATATCTGGTCAGTTCACGTACAACTCCACCGTCTCCTGCTCCGATCACAAGAATATCCCTGGCTTCTTTATGGACAGCCATAGGTACATGGGTAATCATTTCGTCATAAATAAATTCGTCACGTTCCGTGAGCATTACATTGCCATCCAGTGTAAGAACCCTGCCAAATTCCGGTGTCTCAAAAATATCAATTCGCTGATAGTCGCTCTGCCTTGAGTAGAGCTGACGGTTTACCCGGATACTATGCTTTACATCCGGTGTATGAAATTCCGAAAACCACATTTCCATTTTCTTTACCTCCCTGCCAGAGTATATTTTAAAATTATTCCCGCAAGATGTGTGTCACCATTTGCAGACAGCCTTTTTCAAACAGTTACTGTTCACTCCGTTCACAGTAACTTCAAACATGCTCCAGCACATTTAACCGTAATATATCCGGATCTTCCGGACCTGTCATGTTGCATCCTTTTGCCTTGGCATATTCAATGTAATCCAGGATTTCCGGGGTGATCCGTTCCCCTGGAGCCAGAATTGGGATTCCCGGAGGATAACACATTACAAATTCACTGCATACCTTTCCTTCCGTTTCCCTGAGAGGAAGGCTGCATTTTTCTGCATAAAAAGCTTCCTGAGGGCTTGTTACTACCTGGGGATCAATATATTCCTGATCCAGCAATCCTGATTTATCCTTCTGAAAACGCCTGCGAATCTCCGCAAGGGCGCTTACCAGCCGCTCTACTTCCTGGGCACGGTCTCCAATTGACAGATAAGCCAGAATATTTCCGATATCACCAAATTCGATCTGAATATCATACTCATCTCTCAGAATGTCGTAAACCTCAATTCCTGCAAGTCCGATATCCAGAGTATGTACACTTAATTTCGTAATGTCAAAATCAAAAACCGAATCTCCATTCACCAGTTCTTTTCCAAATGCGTAATAGCCGCCAATGGCGTTAATCTCTTCCCTTGCATATTCTGCCATATCTGCTACCTGATGGAAAATCTGACGTCCGCGCTGTGCAAGATTCCGACGGGAAATGTCAAGACTTGACATCAGAAGATAGCTTCCGGAGGTAGTCTGGGTCAGATTGATGATCTGACGGACATAACCTGCATGGACGCCAGGTCCAGTCAGAAGAAGACTGGACTGGGTCAGGCTTCCGCCACTTTTATGCATGGATACAGATGCCATATCTGCACCAGCTGCCATTGCCGAAACCGGCAGGCCTCCTCCAAAATAAAAATGAGTCCCATGGGCTTCATCTGCCAGACACAGCATTCCTGCTTCATGAGCCATCCGCACAATTGCACGAAGGTCACTGCAAATTCCATAATAGGTAGGATTGTTTACCAGCACAGCCACTGCATTGGGATGCTCCTTAATTGCCTTTGCCACCTGTTCACGGCGCATTCCAAGAGAGATTCCAAGTCTCTGATCTACTTCCGGATTCACATAAACCGGAATTGCCCCGCACAGAACCAGCGCATTCAGCACACTTCTGTGGACATTGCGGGGAAGAATGATCTCGTCCCCCCTCTTGCAGGCAGTTAACACCATGGTCTGTACGGAGCTTGTAGTTCCGCCAACCATGAGAAAGGCGTGAGCTGCTCCAAAGGCATCTGCTGCCAGTTCTTCTGCCTCTCGGATCACAGATACAGGATGACAGAGATTGTCAAGAGGCTTCATGCTGTTTACATCCACGCCTACACATTTCTGCCCCAGAAACTCAGTAAGCTCCGGATTTCCTCTTCCTCTTTTATGTCCTGGCACATCGAAGGGTACCACCCTCATGCGCCGGAAATTTTCCAGAGCCTCGTGAATTGGTGCACGATTCTGGTCCAGTTTAAAACGAGTTCTGTTCATTGCGTCTCCATTTCCAGTTCCTTTGTCTGTATAAAGAATCCTGTTTGTAGGATTCTCCGCCTGTAAAGGGGGCATCTCCAGCGCCATCTGCTCTTCCGCAGTAGTGGAATCCTGTCCGGCAGGGCTTTTTTATATAATAGGAAATTCCAACGGGATTTTCTATTACACAAAAAAAGCAGGCTGCCTCAAAACTGCAAACCTGCTTGGATCATTCTTCCCGATTCTGTCTCTATTGACTTATAATAAATACAGGAATCCTCGTATTTACATAAAATAGAAATCCGGATGATATATGTCAGAGTCTATATAGCAATCATACTTTTACTACTCTTATTGACCGTTTCACAAGTCTGCGCATCAGGCGCATAGTGGTTATCAAAGGAACCAACTTATAAAATTTGAGCTTCTAACTCAATCAATAAGGCAACCAAAGTTACCATCAGCGGCAGTGGACCCGGCTGTCCGTATGGCCTTAACCCCAAATGGAGTGATCCAAAATAATTGCTTTGAAAAGACTCTTTCTTTGTCTTTCAAAATCTTCATAAGCATAGCACATATGAAAATGCATGTCAACTGTTTCATTTTATGATACCAGCAGATTGCGGAAATGATTTTCCAAACGCGCTCCTGTGCTGCAATGAAGGAAAGGCAAATATTTTTCTTGTCAAAACAAAATATTTTTCTAACATTTTCATTGAAATTTATGATCGTATATGATATTCTGTGTATTAGTGTGTTTCTACACAGTACGAATGACCGTCATGCTCGTACATTTTATAGAAAATGTATAAGCAGGTTTTTCGTAACTCAGGAGAGTCTCTTCAAAAAAATTTATGGAAGAGCGCCGAAGGTGTACGCAGCATTTGTAATGCTGTTAATCTCTCAGGCAAAAGGATGGAGGAAAGAGAACATGTTTACACAAATCAACAACTTTATCACCTGGTTTGACGGAGTAGTCTGGGGACTTCCGTTAATCATTCTGATCCTGATCACAGGATTCCTTTTAACCGTTCGGTTAGGCTTTTTACAGGTACGACATCTGGGAAAAGCACTGAAATTTATGGTAAAAAATGAAGAAGGCGGCGAAGGTGAAGTCACAAGCTTTGGTGCGCTCTGCACAGCTTTGTCCGCAACTATCGGAACCGGTAACATCGTAGGTGTTGCCACTGCTATTGCTGCAGGCGGACCCGGAGCCCTGTTCTGGATGATCGTTGCTGCATTCTTCGGAATGGCAACCAAATACGCAGAAGGACTTCTGGCCATCAAATACCGTACCATCGACAAGGACGGACACGTTCTTGGCGGACCATTTTATTATATTGAGAATGGTATGGGAAAACAGTGGAGATGGCTTGCAAAGATTTTTGCATTCTTCGGAGCCGGGGTCGGTCTTTTCGGAATTGGTACCTTTACTCAGGTAAACGGTATTGCTTCTGCAGTAAAGAACTTCTTTGACCCGGATACTGTACACACCGTTTCCCTTTTTGGAAATACATACTCCTGGGCAACTGTAATTGCCTGCCTGATTCTTACCTTATGTGTAGGACTTGTAGTTCTTGGCGGTATTCAGCGTATTGCAAAGGTTTCCCAGATCATCGTTCCATTTATGGCGGTTCTTTATGTTGCACTTGCACTGATCATTGTGATCACAAATATTACTGCAGTTCCTGGTGCCATCGCTACAATTGTAAAAACAGCATTCAACGGAAGTGCCCTTGCAGGCGGTGCCATGGGAACCATGGTTGTGGCAATGCAGAAAGGTATTGCCCGCGGTATTTTCTCAAACGAGTCTGGTCTTGGTAGCGCTCCTATTGCTGCTGCTGCCGCTCAGACAAAGGAACCGGTTCGCCAGGGACTTGTTTCCATGACCGGTACTTTTATTGATACCATTGTAATCTGTACCATGACAGGTCTTTCCATTGTCATTACCGAAACCTGGAATACAGGACTTGAAGGTGTTGCGATTACTACTGCAGCTTTCCAGAAAGGTCTTCCATTCCCTGCACAGTTTGCCTCCTTTGCTCTTATGCTGTGCCTGGTATTCTTCGCATTCACAACTATCCTTGGATGGGATTATTACGGTGAGCGCTGCCTGGAATACCTTTTCAACCGCAACATGACTGCAGTAAAGACTTACCGTTGGTTATATATCATCTGCGTCTTCTTCGGACCGTACATGACTGTTGCTGCTGTCTGGAACATTGCAGATATCTTCAATGCCTTGATGGCATTCCCGAACCTGATTGCGCTGCTTGCTTTAAGCGGTGTAGTCGTAAAGGAAACAAAGGATTTCTTTAAAAAACATAAAAATTACGAATAAGATAAAATAAAAGAAAGAATTCCTCTCCTGAAAAACATAGAGCCTTGTCTGATACGATGCTTTTAGCCAGTCAGACAAGGTTCTTTTTCTTGCTAAAAAGAGGCAAAACGTGTTTGCCCCTGTCTTTGTTCTAGAGCGTGTTTGAAAAAGGCTTTCTGCAAGATGTGCGTCACAATTTGTGGGAGATTTCGCTCGGATGAGGGCGCCGTAGCGGGCTACGGCAACCGAATTCGGGTGAAAGCTCCCGCAAAGTGGGGCGTGCAGATTGCGGGAATGATTTTTCAAACACGCTCTAATCTTATTATAAGGAATCCGGATTAAACAGATCGCTGATGCTGTCTCCGTTTCTGTGAATTCCGTCTACAGAAAACTCTGCCCACTCTCCGATGTTGGTGGCGTGGTCGCCGATTCGCTCATAGTATTTGGAGATCATCAGAAGATCAAGAACCTCGTCACTGGAAAAGTCCATGGTGTTCTGGTCCAACGCATTTCTTACTTTATCGAAAAGATTATCCAGAATATCATCACTGCTGATCACCTTTTTTGCCAGATCACTTTTTCCCTCTACATAAGCGGTAACACTGTCATTTACCATATGCATGGCATAATCTGCCATTTCCTGAAGCGGGATGGCTGTTACTGGTATATGAACGCTGCCTGTGTTCAGAATCTCCGCAATATCAGTAGCCTGGTCGCCGATTCGCTCCATATCTGTTACCATCTTAAGTGCTGCGGAAATTTTACGAAGATCAGTACCAACCGGCTGCTGTTTCAGAAGAAGCTGCATGCACAGAGCCTCAATATTATGCTCTTTGTCGTCAATCTCCTTCTCAATTCTTCCAATCTCCTTTGTGGCAGCCTCACGGACCTCCACGCTTGCCAGAAGCTGACAGGTCTTCATGATGGCCTGACCGCACAGATTTCCCATTTCCAGGATCTCATCTGAAAGCCTGGAAAGCTTTGCGGTATACACATCTCTCATATCAACCAAACCTCCCTGTAATATACTCTTCTGTTTTCTTATTCTGTGGTCTTGAAAACAGTTCTGTAGTATCGTTATATTCGATGATCTCACCCAGAAGGAAAAATGCAGTCTTGTCAGAAATACGGGCTGCCTGCTGCATATTGTGAGTTACGATCACGATGGTGTAACGGTCTTTTAATTCCAACGCCAGATCCTCAATGTGAGATGTGGAAATTGGATCAAGTGCAGAGGTAGGCTCATCCATAAGAAGTACCTCTGGCTCTACTGCAAGAGCTCTTGCAATGCAAAGTCTCTGCTGCTGTCCGCCAGACATACCCAGGGCGCTCTTTTTCAACCGATCCTTTACCTCATCCCAGATAGAAGCATTTCGAAGAGCACGCTCTACGATATCGTCCAGTTTTTCCTTGGAATGAATTCCATGAGTACGAGGTCCATATGCAATGTTATCATAAATGCTCATTGGAAAAGGATTTGGTTTCTGGAAAACCATTCCAACACGTTTTCTAAGAAGGTTTACATCAATATCCCCATAAATATCCTCACCGTCCAGACAAATATCGCCTGTGATCTTGCAGCCTTCCACAAGATCGTTCATACGGTTTAATGATTTCAGCAATGTGGATTTTCCGCAGCCGCTTGGACCAATGAACGCGGTAATCTTCTTTTCCGGAATCTCCAGATTAATATTTTTCAAGGCATGGAAGCTGCTGTAGTACAGCTCCATATTTTTTACATCTATTTTACCCATAATTCTCCTTGCTGCAGAAATTTTCAGCTCATTTACAATTTCTGAAAACCTGCTGAGTGTGAATTTTTCATGAAGCGGATATTCACCGCCTGGCGACATCATCATATGTGAAAGTTCGTTATTCTGTGTCTATTATACTTCCACAACTGACAACCGCATACGTTATCAGTGAAACCTGATGTTTACTGTCCATTTGCAGCTTTGCTTAAGTGCTTTGCACAGAAACCTGATACCCAGTTCAGCACAAGTACGAAGATCAGCAGGATTACCGCTGTGGCATAAGCCTGATCCATATAAAGTCCCTCACTGGAAAGCACATACATATGTACTGCCAGGGTACGACCGGATCCCATCAGACTGGATGGAACCTTCGCCACAGAACCGGCAGTATAAATCAGGGCTGCAGTCTCACCAACAATACGTCCTGTCGCAAGTACCACACCGGAAAGGATTCCGGGAATTGCACTTGGAAGCACCACTTTAAACACAGTGCGGAGCTTTCCTGCCCCAAGGCCAAAGGAAGCTTCTCTGTACGCATCCGGGACACCCATAAGTGCCTCCTCTGTAGTACGGATGATCAACGGAAGGATCATAATCACCAGTGTCATGGCACCAGCCAGAAGGGAATATCCCCAATGGAGAGCGGTACTGAAAAACAGAAGACCGAACAGACCGAAGATAATGGATGGAATTCCCTGAAGAGTTTCTGTTGTAATGCGAATGATCTTGACCAGCTTGCTGCCCTTTTTCGCATATTCAACCAAATAAATTGCTGCAAAAATTCCAAATGGCACTGCGATCACCAGAGATAACAGGGTGATGATCAAGGTGTTGATCAGTGCCGGCATCAAAGATGCATTGTCAGAATTATATTCCAGTGCAAACAAGTCTGGTGTCAGATTTCCAACACCTTTTATCAGAATAAAACCAACAAGAAACGCCATAACTGCCACTGTAATAATTGCAGATAACCATACCAGGAGCCTCAGGATGGCAGAACCAGGATGATTTTTCCAATAAGATAATTTATTTTTACTCATCTTCTGCTCTCCTTTTCAGGGCTGATACACACAGGTTGATAATCAGGATGAATACGAAAAGTACAACACCTGTAGCAATCAGCGCTTCCCTGTGAAGATCGGTTGCATAGCCCATTTCAATTACAATATTTGCGGTCATGGTTCGAAGTCCTTTGAAAAGTCCCTGTGGCATCCAGGTCTGGTTTCCAGCTACCATGATCACTGCCATCGTCTCACCAATGGCACGTCCGATTCCAAGAACCACACCAGCTAATACACCTGATTTTGCAGCCGGAAAAACAGTGCCAAATACACTTTTTTCGTGAGTTGCTCCAAGTGCCAGTGCCCCTTCATAATAACTTGTGGGAACACTTTTTAAGGCTGGTTCTGCAACGCCGGTTACCGTTGGAAGGATCATAATTCCAAGAAGCACGGAAGCTGTCAGCATGGTACTTCCATCATGACCAGTAAGCTGTCGAAGCAGCGGGACAAACACTGTCAAACCGAAAAATCCATAAACAACAGATGGGATTCCTGCAAGGAGGTTTACCATTGCCTTTAATGGTGCATACAGCTTTTTCGGACAATAAAATGCAAGGAAGATTGCAAGCAGAAGGGCTGTTGGAACTCCCACCACAATTGCCCCGGCTGTTACATAAATACTTCCCAGAATGAATGGAAAAATTCCATACAGTCCATTGGACGGCTTCCATTTCATTCCAAACAGAAAATCTGGCAGACCAATCTTCGCCATTGCCGGTATTCCATTTGCAAACAGGAAAATGCAGATTAATGCAACGGCTAATACGGAGGTACAGGCCGCTGCAAGGAATACAAATTTCATTACAGTTTCATTGATCGATTTCATATAAAGTAAGTTCCTTTTTTATTCGGAAAATTTGGATCCTGCAAAGCTTTTGACCGGCTTTGCAGGATTCCTTATTTCTGTTTCATGTTTCGTAACTGTAAAGGTACTTTATTTCTTTACTATTCACTGGTGGCATTCCACAAGGTCTTTTTTGTGAACAGTAACTTTATTTCTTATTATTTTGTAAGGTCTTCCCAGGTTGTGATGTTGCCTGTGTAAACAT
The DNA here is from genome assembly GCF_964249465.1 of Ruminococcus sp. Marseille-P328. Classification (NCBI taxonomy): domain Bacteria; kingdom Bacillati; phylum Bacillota; class Clostridia; order Eubacteriales; family Oscillospiraceae; genus Ruminococcus; species Ruminococcus sp. Marseille-P328. The sequence goes on from NZ_CAXUBQ010000009.1 coordinate 141,872, forward strand.
CTTTTACCTGCTCACTGGTAAGTTTCTCAACACCGCTGTCGTTATTTACGATTACAGCGATACCATCTTTTGCAATAACAGTTGCGGTAAGACCAGCCTCAAGCTCGCTGTCTTTTAAATCACGGGATGCCATACCGATATCGCAAAGTCCGTCAATTGCAGATGTCATACCGGTTGTGGAATCGCTCTGCTGAACCTCAATTTCAACTTTGTCATTTACTGTTTTATAGCCTTCAGCAAGTTTTTCCATAACAGGTGTTACAGAAGAGGAACCAGCTACTACAACTTTTCCTTCTACAGCAGCTGCTTCGTATGCAGGTTTGTCGCCTACTGAGATGTATCCGTTGTCTTCAATGATCTTCTGTCCATCTGCACTCATGATGTATGTAATGAAATCCTGTGCCGCTTCGCTTACATCATCCTTTGTTGCAATGTTGAATGGACGAACCACTTTGTAATCTCCGGACTCAATGCTCTCAGCTGTTGCCTCAGCACCATCAATCTTTACTGCTGTTACACTGTCATCCAGGGAGCCAAGGGATACATATCCGATTGCATTTACATCCTGAGCTACTGTGCTTAACATAACGGATGTGCTGTTTGTGATCTTTGCTGCCTCAGTTGTATTGTCTACTTTATTTCCATCTGCATCTTTTTCTTCAATTCCAAACAGTTCAATGAATGCACCTCTTGTACCGGATCCGTCTTCTCTGGAGCAGATTGTAATATCTCCGGAAGCTGCTGCCATTGCTGTTGTTCCCATTGTTGCTACTCCTAATAATGCCGCCATTGCTACTGCTAAACCTTTTTTCATAATTCATTTCTCCTTTTCTTCGCGGTCCTTATGTTTTTTACCTTTCTCGCGATTACAGTTGTATCTTAATGTTTGGATGTAAAATGCACTAGCTTTTGAATGTAAAATTGGGGTAAAATATAGCAAGGGTATTTTAGATATTTTTTACACAATTGCTATTTAGTGTGTTGGTCGTTATTCCGGACGCGATTTCACAATGTATATTCACCGCCGCGCGTCGCAACGTT